>NZ_JBANBK010000113.1:0-22488 GCF_053572325.1 Bradyrhizobium sp. UFLA05-112
GCTCAGCTTCGACGCGACCTTGATACTTTGTCCATTGGAGGCGCCGCCGCGCCACCTCGGGTCGATCGCGTTCGCCATCCGCTTAGGAAGGTTGCCGCCATTGCGGCCTTGATAAAGCTCGAGACTGCGAGCGAGTACCGCTCGCATGTCGTCACGGCTCAGAAACGGATTTCTACGGACCTCGGCAACGTCGGCGACCGGGTCGCGCGCCTCGAACGCGACGAACTGCATGCCGCCGCCGTCCATGTTTAAAACTTGTGAGCAGCACGTCACATAGTGCGCGTCTCGCTGATCGCCGCGGAGCGCATATCTGTTTGAAAGATCCTGCTTGTACCTCGGCCATAACACCGGTGCCACTCGGATCCTTGCGGCCGTAGTCAAATCCCTTCTTCAAGAAATCGAATTTGAAAAGCGTCCGGCTTTTGCGAAATATGAATCGTTCTTCGATCGGCAGCTTAAAGAGCCATCCAGGTGGTGGATCGGGGCCGTAAAGATATACGACCGCGGAGCCTTCGGCGCTGAGGTAATGAGCGAAGCCCTGCAGTTCGAGCGCGGTTCGGCCTCCCACCACCAAAGTGCGTTTCATTAGGATCTGAAGCGATATGACGACCTTCTGCCACGTCAGGGCGGGCGCTTGAACGTTCCGCGGGTGGGCTGCACGAGCCATCCGGACGAAACGTATTGGCTGCGCAGACTGGTGGAATAGCCATGTGCTGTCATCCAACCCGAATCGACCAAAAGGCCCTCGGGCAGCGTACGCTCCAATTGGTTCAGCTTTCCCGCGAAAATCAAGTTTACTGTGAGGTCAATTTGCTAAGGCACACTTAGCAAATTGGTCAGTCTTAGCCGCCGCTTCGGCTTTTCCACCGATGAAAGCGGGGATCGCGGCCTGGGCCCGAAAAACGCAGCCGATCCCGCCACTTGGCCGATGCCGGCAGGACGCCGGTCCGGAATCTGTCGGCGGCCTCGCCGTCGGTGCCGGTGAGGCGCCCGCGGAGGCGCAAAGAAAAGGCCGCCGGCCCCGCGTGCGGCGGGGGCCGGCGGCCTGGAGGGCCGCGACAGCCAGGTGATGCAGGTGTGCCTGAGGCTGTGTCCGGTCACTCCGTCGATGCCGAGCCGGCGCATCCCTCCGTGAAGTATTCGTTGAGGGTGTCCGCTGGCAGCGGGGCCCCGGTCGACCTGCGGAAGACGTGGACGTGGTCGCCGTCGCGCTCGCGTCACGAGCGGATCTCAGCGAGCAGCTCGGGCGGCAACGCCACCAGGGCGCGCTCTTGCGCGCCTTCTTCGAAACGCCGGACGGCTTGCGGTGCAGGGTGGCGTTGGCGATGTCGATATGGCCGTAGTCGGGATGCGCCTCCCACACCATGCCTTCGTAGACCCCCGGACGGCTGCCCAGCGTCCGTCCCAGCCGGATCTCCCGTCCCACCATGAGGCGCCTGTTGGCCTCGCACTTGCTCAGGGGGCGCGACGCCGGAATCCAGGTGCCGGTCGCGGGATCGTAGTCCTCGTCCCCGTCGGCCCAGCGCAGGACCCGGTCGCCCGGCGGGTGAGCACGCGGTCGCGGCCGTACGACGCCGAATGTGTCGGCCGCAAGACATCCGGCCCCTATACCCTCAAGCCGCCCAGCGATATGGAATTTCCGTCGGCCCAGACGAAGTATGGAAGCAACTGACAACCCTTCGGCAACATTATCGCTCGGCCCCGGCCCGCGGCGACCTGCACGGCGAAAACGTGCGCGTGAAGAACGAACAGGCGATTCTCATCGATCTGGCTTCGGTGCTGCGGCAGGCCCGCTCACCGCAGACCTCGCTGCTCTCGTGACGTGGTTCGCCTTCGAGCCGCCTCCAGAATGCAATCGAGAGCAGTGAATAGATCTGGTTTGGTGGTCCGAAATAGATCGCCTCTATGCGCCGCATAGTTTCATCCATGCCCCGGGCCCTTGCGAGCCGACCGCAAAGTACTGTTGGATGTCCACGGTCGTGCGGCAACTCAGGCGGTTGGGAATGGCGGCCCAGTCGTGCCCAAGCGAGTATCAGGCCGCGGTCGCCGTGCAGCTCCTTCGACGATGCCAGTGGGACGACCGACCCGCCGCCGACCGCTATCGGCGCACCAAGGGCTATGTCGTCGCTGCCCGGCTAGCTGAGGACCTAAGAACAAGGGCGACCACATGACAGGTCCTGCGAGATGGATACGATTGCGCGGCGAAGCGGAGTATCGCGACGAGGGCGAGGGCCTGCTGGAGAAGCCCGGCGACGCGGTTCTCGTGCGTCGCGGCGCCTTCCGATCCGTATTGATGCGCTGCCCGGACGGCTGCGGTGAAACCCTGGTCGTCAACCTCGATCCGCGCGCTGGAAAGGCGTGGAAGCTCGACATGCGCGCGGGGAAGGCGACGCTGTATCCATCGGTCTGGCGCGACGGAGGGTGCGGAAGCCATTTCATAGTCTGGCGCGGCCACGTTCTCTGGTGCGATCGCTTCGAAGAGGGTAACGTCGAGCCGAGCTACGATGGCGCAGCGCTCGAACGTCGCGTTCTCGGAGCTCTCCGCAGACGCGAACTGCGTAGCGCCGAGAAGGTAGCGATCGAGCTCGACGAGATTCCCAGAAACGCGAAAGCCGCAGCGCCAGCCACGAGTCCCTCCACGTGTCGATCGACGATGCATCGCGCCTGGCCTTCTCTCAGATCCGGCCCGATCAGAAAAAGGAGAGCGCCATCGCCTTCCTTAAAGAGGCTGTCACTTGCTACCGCAGCTTGACGTCTCGAATTGCAGCATCTGCACGAAATCGGACGCCATCGTGTAGTAAGCCTGATTGCCGCCGCGCCGGATGCGTGCGCCGGTGTCTGCAAAAACCTTTCACCATGGCCCGATGCGCTGGATGGAATCGAGGCACGGCGCGGCAGGCGTCGAGAAATGTGGCGGCAGGCCATCGTCTACTCGGCGTTGAACACGGTGTAGCTTTTGAGGAACGGAATATCCCGCTCGCACTCTTCGCCCGTCTCGGCATTGGTCTCGCTGCGGGTGATCTCATGCGTAAACCACGAGGCTGCCGCGCTCGCCCTTCCGCACCGCACCGCCAAGCTCAAGCGCTTGTCTGAACGTCATCCAGATCGGCGCGGCGTAGCCCTTCTCCGCCGCCGCGCCCCGCAGCATCAGCACGTTAATGCCCTGATACGGAACGAAGTTGCCGCGCAACGACCGCGTGAGGCGTCCCGCTGCATGCTCCGCGTTCCAGGGCTTGATCCCCTGCTCCAGCGCTGCCACGATCTGCGCTGTCACGCGCTCATAGACGTCTGTCTTCATGGGCCTTCTTCCTTGATTATGAAAAAGGGTTGCACATGCAACCCTGCCAGCCGGAGCGGCAAGAGCGGCGGGAATGCAGCCAGGGACTGAAAGCGGAAAAGTGGTGCGGCCCGGAGCCCGGCCTCTTACCGGGCGACTACCCGGTTTTCACGTTTGCGCTTGGTCCTTGACGGCAGGGGGCATCAAGCCCAGAATTTTTCCAGACAGAGCCGGCTGAAAGCCGTCCCAAGCCCCTGCGTGAGGGACAGTCACCGGATGGCCGAGACTTTTTCAAAGGCTCGGGGAGGCGAAGCCGAGTATGGCCCGGCGGGCGAAGCCCGGCACGCGAACGTCAAATACGCAGCAGGAAGCCGTCACCGAGAACCGCAAGTCAAAGGCACCAGCATCTGGCGAGGGACAGAATGATCGCTGAGGTCGGGTTGGCGGCGATGGGAATTCTGGTTGTTGCGGCCGGCGCCGCTGCATTTGCGATGATGAGATCCGGGAAGGAAACCAGCGCTGTCACGCAGGCTCTTCCTTTCGGCATCGAAGCGATAGTCGGTTTCGTTTTGGTCCTGGGAGCGATAGGCGGTTCAGCATTCAAGCTCCCCGGCTTGCCGGGCGACCTGCAGAGCACATCGCAGTCGTCGGTGAATTCCGACGCCGTTCTGCCGACGCGCATGACCGCCGGTCCCGGACAATATCCGCCGAGCCAGTTCAAGGCTTACGGCATTGTGGCGTTCAAGACTGGTCCCACGGGAGCCGACAAGGACCGGTACGACATGATTTGCGATGCGTACGTGTCCAGCCTGCCTTACTACAAGGACGTGAAGGCTCCGCCGCAGAGGCAGATGGTCACGGTCTGGCCGCTCGAAAAATCCCCATGGGCTGACAAGATCAATGCGGAGGCGCGGCAGAAAGTGTGCGCCGGCGCCGTAGCGCACTACGGCGTGGTGCTCGCGCAGGAGGCCATCAAGGATGCAAAGCAAAACGGGGCCGCCCTGGACGGCCAGGGTCCCTTCCTGCTGGCCTGGTCCCCGGGCTCCGTAAAAGGCCGGCCGGACGCGCTGGTCCTCGTCGCGGACCTGTCGACGTCATCGTCAATGGCAGGCCAAGCAGATTTTCGCGCAATGGGCGCTCGATATTCAGAACGATCCGAGCTTGTGGGACCCGACTTGGAATCTGGAGAAGCTCACGCTGCGTGCCCGGCTTTGGTCCGACAAATGGGGAACGAAATTGCTCAACATTTACAAGAGCAAGCCGTAAGCGATGCTTGATTTTTTCAAAGGGATCGGACTCGCTGGCGCGGCGGGCGCATTGCTCGGCTTCGTCGCAGTCACCGTCATTGCGCCGGTGACCCCCGGCGGCGTTGCCATTCTCATGGCCATCCCCATTCTGATCTGCTCGGTTGTGGGCGGCATCTTCAAACTGGTGCGCGGCGGCAAAGGCAAGAAGGACGACAAGGACGATAAGGACGATAAGAAGGATAAGGAGGATAAGGAGGATAAGGATGGCTCATCGAAGGATGATGACTAAGGCGGCGCATAGCGCGCGTCTTCGTACCTGCATCGCCGCGCGATGAGTTCGCTCGGCCCTACGATCCCGTTCGGAAACGGCTTCTTCAACGATGGAGCTGCTCTCTTTATGAAGAACTTCTTCCGGATAATGCTGACGGCTGCCACTTTGCTCGGCCTCCGCGCACGCGCAATCCGGCCCGCCCTACCCTGAACCGGTGCAAAGCGCGATCGCGGACGCGAAGAAGACTGCACCGGCGCGCTGTCTCTCAAGACGGGGTTCGTCACCGTTCGGGATGTCAATGGCGACGGCCGCCAGGACTACATTCTCGATTACCTGAACTACGAATGCGCCGGGAGTTCGCCTTATTGCGGATCGGCCGGGTGCGTTAAGGAGGTCTATATCTCGTGCCCGGCGGAACGTATTGGAAGAAGCTCTGCGATACGTCAGGGGACTTAATTTCGGAGCGTGAACGGCAGCTCGACCTTCACGGTTCGTCCTGCGAAAAGGTCGGCTCCGCGCCCTGCCCAAAACTCTGTACCGGAACGGCTCGAGGTTCGGCGCCGCGCATTCAAACTAGGTTGTCCGTGGCTCGCCAGGCGGACGGAAGCGACCGCGGTCGCGATGCATCGTACGTTCGGCCTCGGACCGCATCGCACAAAAAGCGGAGATCGGCGATGGCGGTTGATCGCGCACTGCGCCGTCGAACCGTTGCGGGTCGCTCCGCGTTGAGTCTTCGATGTCCGCAGTGCTAGTCTTTTCGGAAGGAAGGAGCCATGACAGACCGATCCGTGCAGCCCTCTTGGGATCCCCTTCTTCTGGCGAGCCAGCTTCAGTCCATCGCGCGACAGAGCCAATCGCTCATGCAGCGCTTCGTCTCCAACCAGGCCAACGCGACCAAGCTCGGCATGGCCGATACGTCGACGCTCGGGTTCGACTTCGTCGACCTCATGACCAAGATGATGACCGACCCGACCCCGGTTGCGAAGGCTCAGATCGACCTGTTCAACGAAAGCATCGCCCTTTGGACGAAGGCGGCCGAGCGCATGTGGACGATGCCTCCTCCCGAACCCGAGAAGCCGAAGGACAAGCGGTTCAAGCATCCCGACTGGACCGAAAACGCGGTCTTCAGCTACGTCAAGGAAAGCTATCTCGTCGCTGCAAAGTCGATCCTCTCGGCGGTCAGGGACGTCAAGGGCATGGACGACGCGGCCGCACGCAAGGTCGATTTCTACACGCGCCAGTTCGTCGACGCGATCTCTCCTTCGAACTTCGTCGCGACGAACCCAGAGGTGCTCAAGGCCACGCTCGAAACCGGGGGACAGAACTTGCTGCGCGGATTGGAGAACCTGTTGTCCGATCTGGGACGCGGCGATGGCCGCCTGTCGATCACGATGACCGACATGAACGCCTTTCGACTCGGCGAGAACATCGCGACGACGCCGGGAAAGATCGTGTTCCAGAATAATCTGATGCAATTGATCCAATACGCCGCGTCGACGCAGGACGTCCGCAAGCGCCCGCTTCTTATCGTTCCACCCTGGATCAACAAGTTTTACGTTCTCGATCTCCAGCCGAAGAATTCGCTGATCAAATGGGCGGTCGACCAGGGCCATACGGTCTTCGTCATCTCTTGGGTGAACCCCGACGAAAAGCTCGCCGAGAAGACCTTCGAGGACTACATGCTCGACGGGCCGATCGCGGCCCTCGATGCGATCCGCAGCGCCACCGGCGAGCGGCAAGTGAATGCGATCGGTTACTGTCTCGGAGGCACTCTGCTTGCCTCGACGACGGCCTATCTGGCGGCGAACGACGACGACCGCATCGCGAGCGCCACCTACTTCGTGACGCTGGTCGACTTCTCGGAGGTCGGCGACATGGCCGTCTTCATCGACGAGGAGCAGCTCGCGTCCCTCGAGCGGCGCATGCGCGAGCGCGGATATCTCGAAGCACACGACATGTCGGCCTCGTTCAACATGTTGCGGGCGAACGACTTGATTTGGTCCTTCGTCGTCAACAACTATCTGCTAGGCAAGGAGCAGCTACCGTTCGACCTGCTCTTCTGGAATTCGGACTCGACGCGCATGCCCGCCGCCATGCACTCGTTCTATCTGCGGAAGATGTATCTCGAAAATCTTCTCGCGAAGCCAGGCGGCATCACCTTGGCTGGAACGCCGATCGATCTGTCAAAGATCAAGGTCCCGTCCTTCATTCTGTCGACGCGCGAGGATCACATCGCCCCTTGGAAGTCGACATATGCGGCGACGCGTCTCTATTCCGGCCCTGTGAAGTTCGTGCTGTCGGCGTCCGGCCACATGGCGGGCGTGATCAGCGCACCCGGAAGCAAGTACGGTCACTGGACCAACAACAGCCTGCCACCCGATGCCGATCAATGGTTTTCGACCGCCACCAGCCATCAGGGGTCGTGGTGGCCGGTCTGGGATGAGTGGGTGACCCGGCTGAACGACGAGCGGGTTCCGGCGCGCGAACCCGGTGGAAGCTATCTCCCGGTCATCGAAGACGCCCCGGGCTCGTACGTACGCGTAAGGGCCGTCGCGCCGTAGCGTCTCTAAAGGACCTGCCGGACAATCAGCGGGTACGGCGGCTATCGTCCTCTCGGCCCGGCCGTCGGCCTCATCCTTGAAGGCGTCCAACAGTGCATGGAATCGCTGGTCCTTGAGGTCTAGAAAGCGCATTTGGACAGGAACGGTTTATGGACTGCGGACTCGGGCTTCATCCGGTAGCGTTGAAGTAGGTCGGCACGAACTCCCCGCAGCTTCAAGGTCTCCGCGTCCGAAAAGCGGACGTCACCCGTCTTGAAGGTCGGCGCCGGTGAGCGCGGCGCCGGCGGCTTGGATCCGGCGCGATGGCATCGAGCTCCTTCTGTATGAACTGACGTGCCGCTTCGGTGTCCTGTATCCTTCTGACGACGTCGGTTCTATTCGCCAGTCGCTGCGTTGGGCTCATGGACGCCGTTCGAAGTTTTTGGGCGTCGATCTCGGTATTGCGCTGCCTGGCCTGCCGTTGCTCGACGGGTCCCATCGGCAAGAAGTCGCCGCCCCTCATCCTCTCGGCCCTCCTCGGTTGATACTTCGAAGTCGATCCTCATCGATGCGACGAATGCGCACACCCTTGACCGCGTGCGGCAATAAGCACCTCGCAATGCCTCGCCATTCTTAGGTTGCGCAAGCTTGGTTCGATGAGAACGACCGGGATGGCGTCGCATTCGAATAAGAGCTGATTGGCGCACGCACCTGCTAACCAACGTTGAAGAAAAGCAAACACAGGCCCAACACTCGGGAGTTTTGACACAGATAATCAAGCGGAAGTACAGGCCCTCCGGCGCATTTTAATTACACCAACCGCGCGCCCCACTTGGAGAAGCAGGGAGCCTAAAATGTGAAATACTATCATTACAGACTTAAAAGCAGTGGCACTCGCATGAGCCGCTAGATGGGTGCGGTCTAAGTGGACCACCCGCGACCTGTTCTTTTTTTGATATCCAGGTGCGCTATGCTAAACGAGAAAGCCGTCCGATGTTCGAACGGCCTGTCTTCGCATGGAGCGTCCTACCTAGCGGTGTTTGTCCCGTAAAGGTCGCGCTCGCGACGAATATCGTCCGGAGCAAGTGGCGGGCTCGCGGCGTCGAAATCCGTCCACCCACTCTTCTGCCAGGCAGTGCTGCGCTCGCTCAGATTCACAGACGAGTCGTCAAGAAGGGCCTCCAGTCGGGAGTGGTCGTTATCGGCAACTCTAGCTGAGACTAACGTCCCGCCGCGTCGAACTCCCTCGGCAAAGCGCGATGCATCTTCTTTCGATACACCGGCCTGCGTGAGCGCGCCCACGATCCCGCCGGCCGCGGCGCCAGCCGCCGCGCCAGCGGCCGTAGATGCAAGCCATCCCGCAGCGACCACAGGTCCAAGACCCGGAATCGCCAACAATCCCAATCCAGCGAGCAGCCCTGCCGCGCCTCCAAGCCCTGCGCCAATACCGGCACCTGTGCCGGCACCTTCAGCGCGGTCATCGACGCCGTCACGATCGCGATCGACCTTGCCTCGGGGCCGGTACCAGTTCTCCGAGTTATTGGCGACGATGCTGATGTCGGAGTGTGGAACGCCGGCGGCCTCGAGACGAGTGAGGGCGCGCTCGGCATCGGAGTAGTTGTCATAAAGGCGGGAAATTGTCGTCGTCATGTCGATGCTCCTAGCTCACTTGGCGGGGTTTACGTTGCCCTGAAAGTCGATGCTCACGTCGGTCTTGGTTCCGGCTTTGTCGGCCTTGCCCCGCCAGACACCATCATTGTCTTTCTGAAGATCCGAGACGTTGGAATAGCCGGCCGCTTCGATCCTCGACTTGGCTTGGCCCTCAGTGAAGCTGTTGCGGCCCGCCACCGGAGCGTTCGAATTGTTCTGGTCCGAGCTGTTGACAGCGTTGTTGCCCGGCCCGCTCTGGGCTGGCTGAGACTGAGCGCTGACAGGAGCCGATCCGAGCAATGTGAGAGCGGCGAGGATGGATAGTATGCGCGGCATTCTTGTCCTCCGGCGTTGATGTGTCGCTCGACAACAGCCGGGATTCAAATTGGTTGCTAACGCAAAAGGTTGTCTTGAGACTCGGATCGTCTGAAATGTGTGAAGTCCCGGGATGAAGCAGTGCGTCGAGCTACGTTGTCGTATGGAGCGATAATCGGCCGCATCTCTGAGACGAGCTGAAGGGACTGCCGCGCGGGATTCACGTGCGCGGCTTGAGCCGGCGGTCCGTGGGCTAGCGCACAGCGAGCGCGCCGCACCGACAGTCTAGTCCGCCCGATCTCTGCAGAGAGTTATCGAGTCGCAAATTACCTCTCAGGTTTCATTGGCGAGCGGGAGGCGCGAATAAGAACGGGCCCAGCACCACTACAAGTGCCGGAGCCGCTGGAGAGGAAGCTTGGCGGTTTTCGCCAAGCGGCCCGAGCCTAGATCAGCTACTAAGTACGTTGTGTTCACTTTTGGACAGACCGGCCCGTAAATGCAGAACGAACCAAGCTCGTGCTGAGGCTTGCTTATATCAGCGCATCACTGCAGATGCTTTTCACCTTCTGATCGGCCTTCTTGTTCTCGGCGTCGATCCGAAGTGACTCCTTCCTTTGACGCCATGAGCGTGTTTGGCTGCAGGGGCCGGCATCACCTACAATGTCGGACGCGCTGGAGTTTGGTTGGCGGTATTGCTCGACCAAGCTTGAGCTAGCCAGGTCGGTCGCCGATACATTATGTTCACTTTTGAACACCGCTTGACGTTTTCCCGATACGATTCACATTTGGGAGGCGGCCTACTTGCATATACCAAATGGCCCCAGTCCGACGGGGAGCGGCTGGGGCCCTGGGGTTGGCCTCTGGTCTGGCAACAGGGGGGACATTGACGACCAGAGCATGTCGAGAACACGCAGCTTTGCTGCTTGTTCCTGATTCGTAAAGCATCGCTAATGTTCTCCGTGTGCATGGCGAACTCTCCCGTCCCGTCGGGACCTACTGGCTTCATGAAGTCAGAGCGGACGGTTGCTGGATCTTGGTCATCCGGAAAGACAAGTCGTCTTTCCCCGAATGGCTCCGCTGGCGCGGATAAGCAGGTCGCGAGCGTCGCTTATCGCTCCTTCCTCGTCGTTGCGGAGGCCGACGGGCCCTTCGGAAGCGCGAATGCGACGGGGAAGGTGTCGGTGGCCAGAGCATCGAGCGCGGATTTCTCCTCGGCGAGCCGCCTTTCGATGAACTGAGGTTCCAGCTCCGACAGCTTCGTCCGGAGCAGCCGTCGATAGCGGTGAATATTATTGCGGTGCGCGCGGATGCGGGGCAGATCTTCGTCGAGCATCTTCGTCACTCCTGGCGGTCGTCACGGTCCTTTTCGGGGTTGAGAAAACCGGGAAAGAGAATTCCCGGGGACGATCGGCTGTCAAGACGCCTGTGGGTGCATCTGCGAGTTCTTCGGAACAACGGCACAACGGCAATGAGAGCGGCACCGAGATCGTCGCGAAGTTTCTTGCGACCGACCTCTTGAAACGCCTTCCCGATTTTCTAAGTCATTTTTCGCCGCGAGAGCGGTGTGCCGGGCGCCAGATCGGGTCCGGCGCGGGCGCGGGGCCGGGTATCAGACCCTTCTGACTCCTGCCTTGCGCTCCTTGTATCCATCTTGCTCTTTGGAGGACTTGGTTATGAGGACTACCTTCGACTTCGCGCCCCTGTGGCGCTCCACCATCGGCTTCGATCATCTGGCCGACCTCGTCGACAGCACGATGCGCCAGGCGACCGAGGACCACTATCCCCCCTACAACATCGAGCGGTCCGGCGAGGACCATTACAGGATCTCGCTCGCCGTCGCCGGCTTCGGAGCCGACGACATCGCCGTGACCGCCGAGCAGAACGCGCTCACCATCGAGGGCAGGAAGCCCGAGAAGGCGGCCGGCGAGTATCTCTACCAGGGGATCGCCGCACGTCCGTTCAAGCGCGTATTCAACCTGGCCGACTACGTTCAGGTGAAAGCGGCCTCCTTCCGCGATGGACTGCTGATCATCAATCTCGTCCGTGAGGTACCCGAAGCGATGAAGCCGCGCCGGATCCAGATCGCAGGCGGTGCTTCTCCGTCGCAGATCGAGCAGAAGGCAGCCTGACGCCAGTCAAGGTCCGACGGCGGAACGCGGCGCGCGCAAGCGCAGCCGCGCTCCTTGCCTCACGTATCAGGGAGAACAGCATGGCAATTCGTGATCTCATTCCCCGGTCGAGGAATCAGGAACTTGCGCCGACGCGCGGCAACTACGATCCGTTCATGGCGCTTCATTGCGAGATGAACCGCCTGTTCGACGATGTCTTCCGCGGGTTCGGCGGTACGGGTCTGGCGCCGCTGATGGAAGGGCAATTCGGCTGGCCCACGATCGAGCTCAGCGAAACCAACAAGGCGCTGACCATCACGGCCGAGTTGCCCGGCATGACGGAGAAGGACGTCCAGATCGAAATCGCGAACGGTGTCCTGGCGATCCGCGGCGAGAAGAAGGAGGAGCGCAGCAGCGAAGGCAAGCACTTCACCGAGCGCTATTACGGCGCGTTCGAACGGCAGATCCCGCTGGAGAACGTCGAGGAGGACAAGGCCGAGGCCTCGTTCAAGAATGGCGTGCTGAGCATCACACTGCCTAAATCGGAGAGCCCGCGCGCGGATGTTAAGCGCATCGCCATCAACACTCAGTAACGAAGCTCCCGGGCGGCGAACCCCGCCCGGCCCATCTCACAAGACCGTCCCGAAGAAAGGAGCGTAAGGGAGGCAACTGATGACCAACGCCAACACGAATACCGGCACACTCGATCCCCTCTTCTACCCGGCCGCGCACTATGCGTCTCCGGACCAGGTTCTCACCGACGAAGAGCTTTCCGTGTCCGAAAAGCGGAGGATTCTGTCGTCGTGGGCGTCTGACATGTTCGCCGTTGAATCCTGTCCTGCGCTACGCGAGATTCCCGGCATGTGCCACGCAATCCGGCTCGCCGACATCCTCGCCGCGCTACGCCGGCTGGATGGCGACGACGATCCGCCACAGCCTGGCGGCGTATCGATGCGGCTGCGGCGGCCTTGGGCCGCCGCGCAGCGGAGGAGAGGATAATGCTCACGCAGGCCATGACCACGGTGCTCCCAGGTCCCGTGAGCCGTCTCCCTCGGCGCGAGGCGAGAGGCGGACGGCAGGCGCGGCCCGGATATTGCGACTCGTATGTGCGCCCAAGATCTGGCGATGACGATGCGTGTAGTCTAGCGCAATTCGCCTAGCGGTGAAGCGGCATTCAAATTTCGCGCGGACTCGTCGCCGGTCGATCTCATCGACGTTTGGCACGGCTTCCGCCGCTTGGTCTTCATTGTTGTGGGAGTCCGAGCCATCACGTCATCCCGACGAGGAACCACGTCGCGACGAAGCGATCACGCGTCTCGTAAAAATGATCAAAGTCTGACCTCGAACGCTGGGAACGACGATTCGAGCTCGCACCGATCATCGGCATCGCGTGTCCTGGTGAAAAGGAGAGCAACGGCTCGATTGCAAGGGCGCGCAAAACCTGCCGAGCAATCGGAAGAGCAGCAAGTTTCATCTTCCGGCGACTCTGGTCGAAGCTATCCCTCAGATCGGCGAACACGACGCGGCGACGCATGGGGCGTGCTCACGATCGGCACCGGCCTCGGTACCGCTTCACGAATCGCGACGGCACGAGCGAACGCTCAGGTTAACTCCTGCCCGGTGCCACGGCGTATCGCATAGATCACCGGGCATTGGGGGCAATGCTAGTTAGGTTCAAGACCAAATGTCGGCAAGTTGACGATATCGCGCTCTATCCAGGCAAAGCAATCGAGCGATCTATTTAGCGGACGAAGGCATGCGTCTCATGCAGCCGAACTTCTTCACGGCCGAGGTGCACGAGTTTCATGACTTTGAGAGATCCCTTTTTTCTCGGTCTCTTGCGCTCGACCAAATACAAGTTAATGATTGAAGTAGGTTGTGGTTACTACCGCCTCCTCGGTGTCAAGAATGATGACAATGACTACCTTGGCATCGACATAAGCCCACCTCGCGAACGACGGTGCGGGAGCGCAGCAGTGATTTGCTGTGATGCAAATCAATTCTTCAAAAAGAAGCGGCTGATCAGTGTGATAATGAAACGATACGACGGAAAAGTACTTTGTACGCTGCCGTTTAATTTTCTTGGTACGATGGATGACCCGATGGAATTTCTCACACGAGTCTGCCAAGCGCCCTTTGATCTCGCCCTGTCGCTCTTTTCGACCACCGAGAGGGCAACCGCAGCACGTCTGCGATACTATGATCTTTGCGGCATCCAGGTTCAGAGTGTGGTGCGTACCGTCGACTATGTCCGCTTAGACTGCTCTAACGGTTTCCAGGCGTTCGATCCGATCTTTCTGGGAAATCGCATATCCGCGTGTGGCTTCCGCCTGAACCACGCGGAATATCGTGACGTTTGCAACTTCCTCCATTTCCAAAAAAGCCATTCTGAAGAACATATAGGATGAGAGGCGTTGCTCAGCTCGCGGGAAGGCCGTGGCTGCGCAATTGTCGAGATCAGCCGCCCTCTCCAAACCCTTGGGCACCGGCAACGTCATCCGGGACAGCGTCGGTGTCGGCATCCATGCGGCGCATGTGAATGGCGGATTAGACGCGATGTCACTCGAAATTGCCGCCAGCCGCGGTTTCTTCGCCCAGCCTAGCGCTTTGTGGCCGTCAACTCAGTTGCGGATTCCGCCAGACGACCTCGAGCATGGTCCGCCGCTCTCTGACCCACCCTCAGGCCCCCACGGATTGGGCAATGCAATAAGGTAGTTTCGGACATGGTCCTCGCGCCGCGCAACGCCCCGCTGCCGAGAAACAGCGCACTACCGGTGCTATGTTCGCTTTCCGCCGGCCCAATAGCGCACCCGCTACCACCGAGCCCGCTACAAACAGACTATGCGGCAGGACAGCGAGCGAACCAGCAAAAATCAGGACGCCGAGCTGCGCCCCACGAAAAGATGGCATGCCCATGGCGTGCGGCAGAGCCTACTGCACCGCATCCAGAGCGCAATGCGCGTGCAACTTGCCCGCCCGAAACGCAGATCGGCATCAAAATAGGAAGCAGGCGCGCAGATTTTCTGCGCTTAAGTGACTGAGGGCGGTTGGGCACGGACGTGAGGGTCCTCAATCCGATATTTTCCCGAAACCGCACCATCCGATTTTTCCCCGCTGGCGCTATGCCATTTGGGACCGCTCGGGCTAACCGAGCCGTCGTGAGTAAGATCGCGCTTGCGGTCCTTGGAGCCGTTGAAGTTCGCGCACGACCGGCCCCGAATGAGCGAGAGCGTCCTGAAATTGTGTATCCCTTCGCGCGTCGTAGAAAGCCTATCGACAGGACCGGCTCTCGTCGCTAGTGTCACATAGGGACTACAATTTTTCGTAGTGTTGCGTGCTCTTCAGGGGATGGTGCATGCGTTCTATTACTTTGTTTGTTCGATTTTCAATTCCATTGTTCTATCTGCTTACCGGGTGTTCTACGGTCCCTCAGCTTGAGGAAGCGACGGGCACGACCCAAAGCGACGTCCTGATGAACAAGGTGGTCACGAGGGTTCGCTGCGAAGTCGCGGATGCCTTCGATGACGTCATCGACACGCCTCGGTATCGATGGTTGGCCGATTGGACGGCCAAGGTCGATCTGACGCTTCAGGCAAACAACGTCGGAGGGATCGCACCGGGTGTTACATACACGCACTTCTACAAGAATGCGTTCAACTTCGGCGCTGGTTCGACCAGCCTCACGAACAACTCGATCGCTGCGGTCAATCAGTTCTTCACCTTCGGCGCCGGTGCCAATCTCGGCGAGCAGGCCGTCCGCGCGGAGGTCATCAGCTTTACGCTTTCATTGAAGGAGCTGAAGCGTTGGCGCCAGCAGGTCGCGAAATACGAACAAGGGCATGAGGGGGAACGGATTTGCATCGGCGTTGACGGCAGCGGCGTTACGGGCAATTTGGGGCTGAGAGAGTGGATCGATTCTGCCTTGGCGCCAGTCGGGCCCGATGTGTTGGCGCTGCACGCCGGATATCACCCCAGTCCCGTCAATACCGTCAAGCCGAGTTCAGCGCCTGGACCGGGAAAGGCTGGTGCGCCATTTGCTGGCGGTGGCTCGATCACCTATGCGCGGGCCATCGATCGACTAAAGACTGCGAGCGCGGCGGCACGAGCAGCTGCTGACGCATCGACCGCAGCTGCAAGGAGGATTGCGAGTTACCCCGCGCAGATCGGCAAGGCCGCGTACAGCTCTTGGCCAGTCCTTGAGCCGGACATCAAGAGGCAGGTCAGCAGCAATATTGCCTCGCTGAGGATCTATGCGGCCGATGCCGCCTCTGCGACGGCAATTGCCAAGCAGCGAGCAGACGATGTGCAGAAGATTTACGAGGGTTTTGCGAATGCAAATCCTCCGCCCGCCGACGTGCCGGAAAAGCAGGTCGTGGACCAAGAGGATAAGAAGAATGAGGCTCTAGCGGAGCAGCAATACGTCAGCGATCTCGAAACCGAAGCCAACAAGATCATCGCGGGATTGAAGCATATCGACCCGCCGATCGACTCCCTGTTGCATTCGGTATCGTTTGTGCTGACCTACGGTGCGAGCGCCACGCCGAACTGGACGCTGCTGCAGTGGAAGGGCCCCTCTCCCTCTGGGGCTTCTACCTTCGCTGCGGCCGGCCAACGAACCCACGTTCTCAATATCGCCTTGGGACCAAATGCTGGCGAGCAGAACCGCCTCATCCAGAATCAGACAGTCGCGTCGCACTAAGTTGTTGCCGCATTGAATATTTCTGTCGAGGTCGTGATGAGAAGAACTCGAGAAGTAGTCGCAGTTGTTCTGCTAATCGCCTCGGCTTTGAGCTCACCAGCGGGTGCTCAGAGTCAATCGGAAGATATGGGCAAGCGCATACGCGACGCAGCGACCCTCTCTGGGGCACCAGGCTCGCCGGAATACTCAGCGGCGCTCCGTCAAAAGATATACGAAGCAGGGATCGCGCTTCGTAACGGGGCGAACGACTACGATCCCAATCGAACCGTCCCCGACAAGGAAAAGCCGGACGATATCAACAAGGGGGCAGCGCGACAAATCGATCACGACGAGCGGTACTCGAAGTGGCTGGAAACGGCGGCCGATCATCCGGTTGCATCCCTCAAGATTGCCGGTTGTTCGGCAATGAACGTGCGTGTGATCGGTGGTGAATCCGTTACCGATCCGCACTGCCTTGCCGAGGTGTCGCTGATCTTTAGCTCTCCCACAAAAGACTTTTGCTCCGGCGTCCTGGCCGGCGACCAACACACGGTCCTGACCGCGGCGCACTGCCTTTGTTTAGGTACAATCGAGTATGTGGTTTTCGGCCAGAAGATAGGAGACGTACGAAACTATCGAGCGGCCGTCCTGCGGCAAAGAGGGCATGAAGGCGTCAAGTGTCCAGGAAATGGGGTGACGCAGGCCGAATCATCAGTCTCTCTCGCCGGAAAAGACATCGCGGTCGTCAGTCTGGCCGGGGATATCCCAAACCAGGTGGCGCAGTCCGTTCAGTTACCGCCGGAAGGTTTTGCCGAACAGCAATTCTCAACCGGCAACAAAAATATTCTGGTCGTTGGGTTCGGTTACACCTCGCTGAACAAAGACAAACCGATCCTGCTCCAGGATCCCAAACAAAAGACCTTGGCGATATCACCAATCCTGAGCCCGGATTGCATTGGAAGCATCAATGGCAAACAGGACGCTGAACTCTACGGTTGCGCATCAGGACGCGAGATCCTGATCGTCGATCCGCGGCCAGTCGGTCCATGCTTTGGCGATAGCGGTGGTGGCGGCTACATGCTTGTCGACCAACAGGGATCGGCAGATAAACGTGCCGCTCTCATAGGTATTATCTCCAGATCCACTGGATCAGGTTGCGGCGAGGGCGCCATCTACACGTCCTTCACTTCGGAGGTACTGTCATGGGTCAAGAGTGCGGCCGCCGCCGATCACTGACGATTAAGTCATGGCTGTTCGCGGGCGTTCTGATTACACTCGCCCTTGACGCCCGGGCGTCAGCTGCCGCTGACCCGGCTACCCCCGCAGACGTCCCCATGTGCAACGACGTCATGGGACAAGAGGCCACTGTTCCCGACATCAAGAAGATGATCGAAGCCGCTCCGGGCGGCAGCGCGCGGCGCCTCGCCATCGTGATCGGGAACGACTATCCGGACCGCAAACAACTGGACGGCTCATTCGGGCGCTCGCTCTACGCCGTCCCAAAGCTTAAGAACGCGGTGAAGGACGCGACCGCAATCGCCGGGTTGATGATCAAGCTGCAATTCAAGGTCGCGTGCTTCCTCAACGTATCAGCGAAGTTCCACGACAGGATCATAACGGCCTCGACCACAGTGCGCGACTCCACGAACGCGCTCACCTTTTACTATTTCGCCGGACACGGGTACGCGATGGGAGCGGAATCGTTCAGTGTTGGCGACGGCGCGGAGGACGATTCGAAGCAGTCATTGAGAATGGGGTCGCTTGACCAATCGTCCATTCTTGCCGGCCTTAATTCGAGAGGGGCGCCAGTGATCGCCATTCTCGACATGTGCCGGTCTCAACTTTCTATCGTCGACGCCGACGGCCACCGGGCGGTGAACGAAAAGCCTCTCGACGGATATCTGCCGATCTCCAAAGTGCCTGGTCTTCTCGTTCACTATTCGACCTCCCCAAACGACTATGCTGCCGACATGCCGTCTCAGCCGAACGGCCTTTATGCTCAAGTCTTTGTGGATCAGGCCCCGAGGCAACCCGGGCTTTCCGCCGAGCAATTGCTAAACGACTTCGTCGGAAAGACGTTGGCTGATGGCCTGCAGATTGACGGAAAGATATATCAGCAATTTCCGAACCTGGTCGCATATCCCGACGATTGGCGGAAGATCCAGATCTTCGATGCCGCTACGGCATCGAGGCTGGACCAGGTCATGGGCGCCGTGATCGCCTTGGAAGCGATGGCGGAAAATGGTCCCGCATCAATCGCGCTCGCTTGCGGAGTGGCCCTTCAAATCAGAGAAGATTGGAAAGCGGCCGCAGACCCGGTCGGATCGAAAACGACGGTGTCTCAGCTTGAGGCGCGAATTGAGAAGCTGCTCCAAAGGATGAAGGACAAGGGCTCCCCCTGCCCTGAAATCCTGTCGACGAAGGAAGCGGCAAACCCCATTGTGCTGCCACCTTTGGCCCACGTGACGAAGACGTCTATTCCTATATCGGCCGCCGGGGCACCTCCGAATTATGTCAGCGACGATCATGCCAAGGCCGGAACGTGGTTCACGACAAACTCCGTGTCGTTGCCAATCGATGTAACCCAAGCTGGAACGTTCGCCACGGTCTCCAAGTTTCCGATACAACTCGATAGCGGTTTCGTGTCATCATCAAAGGTACAAAAGCCTGCTTCGAAGCCCGACATCTACTTCACGCCGATCGACAGCGATACCGCCAAGCTGGTCGATACAAAGGATCAGGTCGTTGTTCGCTTTCGTTCCGACGCCGTCGAAATCGTCGAGCCGGCAAAACTGCTCGCGTCTATCAAGAAGACGCTGAAGCCGACAACGAAGCTCGTTTTTGTTTTGTTGCCGACAAATGACGTGCGGGAGAGGAATTACCTGGATCGTCTCCGGCTTGGCTCGCTTCGCATGTTGGAGATCGTGGGTGAACTTACCAAGGCAGGCGTGTCTTACAGACAGATCGTTACGCCAGGTCGCGATCAACAGTCGCCGATCGAAGTCTCCACGCTACAGGCTGACGAAGCATTGATCAAAGTCGTTGGATCGACGCCTTTGTCGTTCGAGGGGTTTAAGATGGAATCGCTCAGCCCGGCAAGAGTCACTCAAGGGACCAAGAAAAAGCTCGACGTCTACGAAACCTCCACGATGTTCAGGGAATGACATCTGAGGCCAGCCGCTTGCGTGTACTCAATCTTTGATTGTAGCATGCACTGGCAGACTATTTTAGAAGCGATGTTTTTCATCGTCCGCAAGGACTTTCTTTTCGTACGCTGCAAAGAGCGAGTATTGCTGTCAGCCGATCCCCAAGCAGCTGGTTAGGACTTGCGCTTAGTTGACGCCGCCCCCCTTGCGCACGTAAGGTGCGGCGGCTTTCCCCGATATGACCAAACATCGGAGTACCCCCGCGTAGCGGTTCCAGGCGGAGGCACCTAACTGTTCGCGAGAAACTCGATGCTCTCGAACTTCAACGCGTTTGTTTCAACGATCGATTTCTGATCAATGACGGTGGCCGCGAGGCTGTACGGCACAATAACCACGTGGAGCTTCGAGGGATCTGTTTGCCCCGAGGCGAGTAGGGCGTTACTGATGTCAAAGGTGTCTGAAGCCTTGGCAGTTGCCCCATGACCCGCATGGGGCCCAACGGCGACCGCCTGCCGGCCGTCATGCCGGAACAGAGCGATAGACCCCAAGAAGCTTGGATCGCTTCGTTTCGGCTTGGCCGCCGTATCGGCGACGAGATGGACATCAAAGCCGATCGCCGCGTCGCGCTCCGCGCGTGCCGCCGCAACCAGCGCCTGCAGCGCCTCGATATCGGTCGGAAGTTGATCCGTGGTCTCGCTCACGCCCGGTGCTCAAGCTGATTCGCGGGCCCTTGTGGTAGACTGCAGCCGATATGATTCAATTGGTCACGGGGTTCACGACGTTGCGGTCGGTTGGGCAACATCGCGGGCATGCAGGCGCGACCAATCCAAGCCGTCCATCAGCGCGGTGAGCTGTGATGCGGACAAACGCATCACGCCATCGCTGATCGGCGGCCACCGGAACGCGCTATGCTCCAGCCGCTTCCACAGCAGCACGAGCCCGGACCCGTCCCAGGCAAAAATCTTCAAACGGTCTGCTCGCTTTGAACGGAAGACGAAAATTGTCCCCGCGAAGGGGTCGTGGTGGAGTTGTTCGCGCACCAAAGCGGCGAGACCGTCGGCACCTTGACGGCGATCGACGCCGCGCGCCACCTTGGTCCCGCTGGCTCAATTCGGCCACTGACATACGCCACAATGTTCGGGCTGATTGCCGCGACCGGCATGCGCGTTTCGGAAGCGCTTACCATCCGACTTCCGGACGTGACAGACGATGGGCTGATTATTGCCCAGACTAAGTTCAAGAAGAGCAGGTTGCTGCCGCTCCATTTAACGACCAGACGCGCATTGGACGGATATCTCGCCGCTCGCCTAAAGGCATCAAGCCAGAGCGACTCGCTCTTCATTTCGCATCTGGGAATGCCGCCTGCCTAACTGACAGCGATAACGGTCTTCCTGCAACTCGTTCGGTCGATCGGCTTGCGTGGCGCCCCAGGATCGCGAGGACCGCGGATCCACGATCTTCGCCATACATTCGTCGTTCGCTCTCTCGAACGCTGTGCGCACGACGCCCAGGTAGTCGCTCGCCATATCACGGCCCTGAGCACCTATATGGGCCACGCCCATGTGAGCGATACATATTGGTATCTCCAGGCGACGCCTGAGCTGATGACGCACATGGCAGCAGCCGGCGAAGGCTTGTATCGGGAGAGCAGGCAGGACCCAACTCGCCCCGCACCTCACCGCCTTCCTTCGAGAACATCTTCCCGTGAGCGTCGAGCCAGCATCCATACCTGCGACGCCTATGCCTACAGCTTCCAGCTGCTGGTGGCCTTTGCCGCACGACGACTCCGCAAGAGGCCCTGTTTGCTGCATATCGAGGATCTCGATGTCGCGATGATCCTTGCCTTCCTGGAACATGTCGAGGAGGTGCGCGGCAACAAGGCGCGTTCGCGCAACGCTCGGTTGGCGGCCGTGAAGTCCTTTTTTCGCTATCTCGAACACCGAGTACCTGTGGTGCTCGATCAAGCCCTTCGGGTGCACGCGATTCCAATGAAGAAGATTGACGAGACGCTCGTCGCTTCGCTTTCGCGCGCTGAGGTTCAGGCGCTGCTTGACGCACCGGACCGGCGGACAACGTCGGGCATTCGCGATCGCGCCATGCTGCATCTCGGCTTTGCCGGCGGGCTGCGCGTTTCTGAGCTTGTCGGTCTCTCCCTCGACCAATTCGACGGTCGGGCGCCCGCCAGCATCCATGTCTTCGAAGGACGGCGAGAGCGTGTGCTACCACTCTGGCAGGAGACCTCGGCCGCGATCCGAGCCTGGATAGCGGTCAGATCCAAGAACGGCGATACTGCGCTCTTCTTGAACAACGCCGGCCGGGCGATGACGCGCGCCGGCTTCGAATATATCCTGGCAAAGCACGCCGCCGCCATGCACATGCTGCGAGCGACCCGCGATATCCGCAAGGTGGCGCTGTGGCTCGGGCACGCCACTCTCGAGAGCACTGAGATTTACCTACGCGCCGACCCAGCCGAAAAACTCGAGATGCTCGGCGCCCTGGCACCGCTCGGCATCAAGCCAGGCAAATTCCGCCCGCCAGATCGGTTGATCGAGATGCTCACCTCCGGATAACGCACCGTTGATCGGGATAGGGGGACGTCTCGCGACGCCACCCCTCCCACACCACCGGGCATACGGGTCCGTACCACGGCGGTTCGATCGAGTTAAACCGGCACAGGCATGAAGATTCGGGGGAGACCAAGAGAGTCGAACAGCTGATTTCGTAGGGCGTGTTGAACCGCCGGGTGTCCGGACATGCGCCAGAGTCCCGTCGGTGAACCGGCAGCGACCGATGCGGCGAACTTCGCGATGCCGAGGCGGCGAAGCTCCGTGAATCGGTTATGCCCGTTCCGCCATTGCCGCCAGAGATACATTCGCAGTCTCCGGCGGATCCAGGCTTCCAGGTTTGTGAGCACGCGCGGGGTCTGGCAGAAGCCGAAGTACCCGCGCCAGCCGATGAGGTATGGCGTGAGGTCTGCGATCATCTGTTGCAAACTGATCCCTCGCGTCCGGCATGTGATCTCCCGGATTCGGTCTTTGAATTTGTCGAGGGCTTTCGGCGCAATGCGTCGCTCGCTCCCGTCATTCGCAATGCTGAATCCGAGAAATTTACGTTCCTCGGGTCGCGCCACCGCGCTTTTGGCCTCGTTGACTTTCAAGCGGAGCTTGTTGGTCAGGAACCGGCTTATCGAGGCCCTCACTCTTTCGCCGGCGTGGAGGCTGCGAACATAGATGTTGCAGTCATCCGCGTAACGGCA
>NZ_JBANBK010000114.1:0-22330 GCF_053572325.1 Bradyrhizobium sp. UFLA05-112
TCGAACAAGGAGATGATCTGAAATGATCTAACAACCACTCATCCTTGACCAAGCCCATACAAGTATTCCAGAGACGCTTGTTCTTGAACCGAGAGGCCTGCTGCGTACCTGGATGCCCCGGTCAAGCCGGGGCATGTCGGCGGTGGGCCTTGCCCTACTGCTTCAGCGTCTCCAGAAACCGTACCGGCTCGCCTTGCGACGGCGCCGCGAGCTCGCCTTGCCACATCACGCGCCTGCCACGGACGAAGGTGCCGACGGGCCATCCCATAACGCGCACGCCGTCGTAAGGCGTCCAGCCGGCTTTGGAGGCGACCCATTTGTTGGTGATGGTCTCGCTGCGCTTGAGGTCGACGATGGTGAAGTCGGCATCGTAGCCCGCGGCGATGCGGCCCTTGCAGGCAATGTTGAAGAGGCGTGCAGGCCCGGCACTGCTGAGATCGACGAACCGGGCGAGCGACAGCCGACCCGCATTGACGTGGTCGAGCATCAACGGCACCAGCGTCTGCACGCCGGTCATACCCGAGGGCGAGGCTGGATAGGTCTTCTGCTTCTCCTCCAGCGTATGCGGCGCATGGTCGGAGCCGAGGATGTCGATGATGCCCTGCTCGATACCTCGCCAGATGCCGGCGCGGTGATCGGCCGAGCGCACCGGCGGATTCATCTGCGCAAGCGTGCCGAGCCGCTCATAGCATTCGGGAGCGGCCATGGTGAGGTGATGCGGCGTCGCCTCGCAGGATGCGACATCCTTGTGGTCGCGCAGGAACTCGATCTCTTCCTTGGTCGAAATGTGCAGCACGTGGATGCGCCTGCCTGTCTCGCGCGCGAGCTTCACGAGACGCTGCGTCGCCATCAGCGCCGCAGTCTCGTCGCGCCAGACCGGGTGCGAGCGCGCATCGCCCTCGATGCGCAGCGACTTGCGCTCGTTGAGGCGATATTCGTCCTCCGCGTGGAACGAGGCGCGGCGGCGGATCACCTGAAAAATGCGGCGCAGGCTGTCGTCGTCCTCGACAAGCAGCGCGCCGGTGGAGGAGCCGATGAACACCTTGACGCCAGCGCAGCCCGGCGCACGCTCGAGATGCGGCAGATCCTGCACGTTCTCGCGCGTGCCGCCGATGAAGAAGGCGAAATCGCAATGCATGCGATGATGGCCTCGCTTCACCTTGTCGGTGAAATCAGCTTCCGTCACCGTGAGCGGCGAGGTGTTCGGCATCTCGAACACGGCGGTGACGCCGCCCATCACAGCGCTGCGCGAACCGGTCTCGAGATCCTCTTTGTGCGTCAGGCCAGGCTCGCGGAAATGCACCTGCGTGTCGATCACGCCGGGCAGGATGTGCAGGCCCTTGCAGTCAACGACCTCCGCCGCCGCGCCTTGCGCAAGCGATCCGATCTCCGCGATACGGCCACCCACAATGCCGATGTCGCGGATGCCCTCGCCGTCCTGATTGACCACCGTGCCGGATTTCAGGATCACGTCAAAATGCTGGGTCATGGCTGTCAGTCTCTTTCATCCCTCAGGCGCAGGGCTCGAGGCCTTGTCGTTTAAGCAGGGCGGGCTTACGTTCGAAGCAGACATGTCGCAAGAGATTTTCGCAATGAAGGCAGCGTTTCTCCCCGATCGGGGCGTGGTCAAAATCGCAGGCGAGGATGCGCAGAGCTTCCTCAATGGCCTGTTCACCACGGATATCGGCAGGCTCAAGCCCGGGCTCGGCCGATTCGGCGCGCTGTTGACGCCGCAGGGCAAGATCATCGTGGATTTCCTGATCACGGAGGCACCCGCCGGCCATGGCGGCGGCTACCTGATCGACTGCCCGAAGGCGCTCGCGGAAACCCTCGCGACCAAGCTGAAGTTCTACAAGCTGCGCGCCAAGGTCACTGTGGAAAATCTGTCCGATCTCGGCGTGCTGGCCGCATGGGATGGCAAGCCTGCCGCCCAGCCCGACCTCGCTTTCACCGACCCGCGCGACGAGCGGCTCGGGTTGCGTATCCTGGTCCCCGCGGAACTCAAGGAGAAGCTTGCCGCGCTGATCGGTGCCGAACTCCTCGAGGCGTCCGAATATGAGGTGCATCGCATCGCGCTGGGCGTGCCGCGGGGCGGGCTCGATTTCATCTATGGCGATGCATTCCCGCACGAGACCAACATGGATCGCCTCTTCGGCGTCGATTTCGACAAGGGCTGCTACGTCGGCCAGGAGGTGGTCTCGCGCATGCAACATCGCGGCACCGCGCGCACGCGCAGCGTCAAGGTGCTGCTCGACGGCCCCTCACCCGAGGCCGGCGCCACCATCCTCGCCGGCGACAAGCCGGTCGGCACCATCGGCTCGACGGCACAAGGCAAGGGCATTGCGCTGGTGCGCATCGATCGCGTCGCCGACGCGCTCGATGCCGGACAGACACTAACCGCCGGCGGGCTCGATGTGAGGCTCGCGGAACCCGACGTCGTCCGCATTCCAGCGAAACATCCCGTCGCATGAGCCGCGCCCCTCGCCTGCATGCCGACGGCCTGACGCGCTGTCCCTGGCCCGGCGAAGATCCGCTGTATGTCGCCTATCACGACACGGAATGGGGCGTGCCTGAATACGATGACCGCGCGCTCTACGAGAAGCTGATTCTCGACGGTTTCCAGGCCGGCCTCTCCTGGATCACGATTTTGCGCAAGCGCGACAATTTCCGCAAAGCCTTCGATGACTTCCAGCCGGAGAAGATCGCGCGCTACAACGCGAAGAAGGTCCACGCGCTGATGAACGATGCCGGTATCGTGCGCAACCGCGCCAAGGTCGAGGGCACGATTGCGAGCGCAAAATCCTATCTGGAGATCATGGACAAGGGCCCCGGTTTCTCGAAGCTGCTGTGGGATTTCGTCGACGGCAGGCCGCTGGTCAACAAGTTCAAGACCACCGCGAGCGTGCCTGCCTCGACGCCGCTGTCGGTGCAGATCTCCAAGGAGCTGTCCTCGCGCGGCTTCAAATTCGTCGGCCCTACCATCGTCTATGCCTTCATGCAGGCGACCGGCATGGTCAACGACCATCTCGTCGACTGCCATTGCCACGCGTCCTGCGGCAAGACGCAGCGCAAGCCGCGCCTCAAAGCAAGATGAAAGTCGCGAAGCGCGCCGCAAACGACGTGCAATCCCGCGCCTGGCAGCGCATGTTGTCCGGCCGCCGGCTCGATCTGCTCGACCCCTCGCCGCTCGACGTCGAGATCGCCGACATCGCGCATGGGCTCGCACGCGTCGCGCGCTGGAACGGGCAGACCACGGGCGCGCACATCTTCTCGGTCGCCCAGCACACCCTGCTGGTCGAGACCGTGATGCGCCACGAAAGCCCGCGCGTCGACCAGCGCTTGCGGCTCGCCGCCCTGCTGCACGATGCGCCGGAATACGTGATTGGCGACATGATCTCGCCGTTCAAGGCCGTGCTCGACGGCCACTACAAGGCGGTGGAGAAGCGGCTGCTCGGCGCGATCCATATCCGCTTCGGATTGCCGCCGGTTCTTCCCGAGGAGATCACGCAGGCCATCAAGGCCGCCGATCGCGGTGCGGCCTATCTCGAGGCCACCGAACTCGCCGGCTTCAGCGAGAGCGAGGCGCGGCGGCTGTTCGGCCGCGACCCTAGCCTGCCCGAAACCGTTCTCCGCGACTATCTGACGCCGTGGACGGCTGCGAGAGCCGAGAAGCGGTTTCTGGAGCGGTTCAATGCAGTGTTTTCATAGCGTAGGCTATTCGTAGGTGGGCAAAGCGAAGCGTGCCCACCGATCAGAGCAAGGTGAAGCATGGTGGGCACGGCGCGTTGCGCCTTTGCCCACCCTACGGGTGCCGGCTATAATCGGCCGCAAGAAGGAACACCATGATCCACGTCTGCTCGCTTGCCGCCCTGCCCGAAACGGTTCGTCTCACCGGCGCCAGCCATGTGCTGACCGTGATGGCCAATGTCGAGCAGGTGGTGCGGCCAGTGTCGGTGCTGCCGGCCAATCATCTGAAAGTCTCGATGGATGACATCACCGAGGAGCTGGACGGCTTCGTCGCGCCCTCGGAAGGACATATCAACCAGGTGCTGAACTTCGTCCGCGGCTGGGATCGCAGCGCGCCGCTGGTCGTGCATTGCTATGCCGGTATCAGCCGCTCCACCGCGAGCGCGTTTGCCGCGGCATGCTTGCTCAATCCGCATCGCGACGAAATCGAGATCGCGAAGAAGATCCGCGCCGCCTCCCCGATCGCCTCGCCCAACCGTCGCATCGTCGAGCTCGCCGATCGCGCGCTCCGCCGCGACGGTCGCATGTTGCGCGCGCTCGACGAGATGGGTCCGGGCGCGATGATGGTGGAGAGCCGTCCATTCGTGATCGAGCTCGAATGACCCCGCAAAACCCGTTTCCCGGATGAGCGACAAGCTGCTGACGCCGATCGAGATCGGCCTGACCGCCGCAATCGTTGCGATCGAGGCGCATGAGCCGCTGATCCTCACAGCGCGCGGCAGCGACGGCCTGGCCGGCCTGCCTTTCGGTCCATTCGATGCGCTGACACATCGCACCTTCGAGATCGGCCTGCGCGCCTGGGTCGAGGAACAGGCGGGCTTGAGGCTCGGCTATGTCGAGCAGCTCTACACTTTTGGCGATCGCGGCCGTCATGCGGAGGCGGCCGATACCGGCGCGCATATGGTCTCGATCGGCTATCTCGCGCTGACTCGCGCCAGCGACAACGGAGTACGTGCGGCCGGTGCGACGTTCGAGCCGTGGTATCGCTTCTTCCCCTGGGAGGACTGGCGCGAGCAGCCGCCGGCGATCATCGCCCGCGACATCATTCCGGCGCTGACCCGGTGGGCCGAGGAGGAGACGCCCGAGACGATCCGTGCGCTGCCGCGCAGGGATCGCGTGCGGCTCAATTTCGGCCTCGACGGCGCGGCATGGGACGAGGAGCGCGTGCTCGACCGTTACGAGCTGCTCTACGAGGCCGGGCTGATCGAGGAGGCGCGCCGCGACGGCCGTCCTGCGGCATTAGCGCGCAAGGCGCTTCCTGCGCTCGGCCTCTCGATGCGGTTCGACCACCGCCGGATTCTCGCCACTTGCATTGCCCGGCTGCGCGCAAAGCTCAAGTATCGCCCTGTCATCTTTGAACTTTTGCCCGCCGAATTCACACTCACGGAATTGCAGCACACGGTGGAGGCAATCTCCGGCCGGCACCTGCACAAGCAGAATTTCCGTCGCCTAGTGGAAAGCGAAGCTCTGGTCGAACCGACTGGCGTGATGTCGACACAGACCGGCGGGCGGCCGGCAGCACTCTATCGCTTCCGCCGCGAAGTGCTCCAGGAGCGGCCGGCGCCAGGCTTGCGCGTCCGCTCCCGGCGCTAAGAGCATGTTACGCGGGTCGCTTTTCGCGGCTCGCCTGGAGGCCTTATGTTCGACGCCCCGTTCGACGTCTTTGCGGTGATGATCGCAATCGCCGCCTTCCTGATTGCACTGAAGGCTTCCAATCAAGCGACCGATCTGCGCCGTCGGCTGGGCATGCTGGAAGCCAATTTGCACGCGCTGCGGCCGATCCAGCCACCGCCACTGACGCCGCAGGAGATGGAGCAAACGCTCGCGACCGCGGCGCCGCAGGCCACCGAGCCGCCCTCGCCTGACGCCGAGGTGGCGCCGCCGCTCGTCGTCGATCAGGCCGCGCCGCCAATCGAAACGGATGCAGCTCAAGTCGCGCCACCGCCTCCGCCGCCGGCTGCAGGGCCGGGTCTCGAAGAGCGGCTCGGCACCCGCTGGGTGGTGTGGATCGGCGGCCTTGCGCTCGCGCTCGGCGGCTTCTTCATGGTGCGCTATTCGATCGAGGCCGGCCTTCTCGGCCCCGGCGTCCGCGTCTTCCTCGGCGGCCTGTTCGCGCTTGCGCTGCTTGGCGCCGGCGAATGGACGCGGCGCAAGGAGAGCATCGCCGAGATCCAGGCGCTGCCGATCGCCAACATCCCCGCGATCCTCACTGCCGCCGGCACGGCGGTGGCGTTTGCGACTGTCTATGCCGCCTATGCACTCTACGATTTCCTCGCGCCTGCGACCGCCTTCGTGCTGCTCGGCCTCGTTGCGCTCGGCACGCTTGCTGCTGCGTTGCTGCACGGCCCTGCACTCGCCGGTCTCGGCGTGGTCGGCGCCTTCGTAACGCCGGTCCTCGTCTCCTCCGACAAGCCGGATTATTGGGCGCTCTACATCTATCTGGCCATCGTCACCGCGGCGAGCTTTGGTCTCGCGCGCATCCGGCTGTGGCGCTGGCTTGCGGTGACCACGATCATCTTCGCGCTCCTGTGGACCTTCCCTGGCCTCGACCTCGGTGCGACGCTCGCCGCCCCGCACGCCTTTCATGTGATCGCGGGCTTCGTGCTCGCCGCTCTGCTGGTGGTCTGCGGCTTCATGTTCGGCCCGACCATCGACGACGGCCAGATCGAACCGGTATCCTCCGGCTCGCTCGCCGCCTATCTGTTCGGCGCGATGCTGATCGTGCTGTCGAGCGCCCATGCCGACCTCGCGCTGATCACGTTCACTGTCCTCGTTGCCGGAACGTTGTTCGTCGCTTGGCGTGCGCCTGCGGCGACCGGCGCGCTCGGCGCGGCGGCAGCGCTCGTCTTCATTGTGTTCGCCGAATGGGCCGTGCGCGCCAACCCCGACATGCTGGTGCTGCCCGGCGGTCCGCTGCCTGGCATCGGACCGACCGCGACCGACAGCTCGGTGTGGCTGCACCTGATGATGGCGGCGATCTTCGCCACGGGCTTTGGCGGCGTGGGCTTCCTCGCTCAGGGACGCTCGTCCTCCGCGATCATCCCCGTCGTGTGGTCGGCGGCCGCGACCTTCACGCCGATTGCGCTCCTGGTTGCGCTCTACGCCCGCATCGCGCATCTCGACCGCTCGATTCCATTCGCGATCCTCGCCGTGCTGCTCGCCGCGGCCCTCGCGGCCGCGACCGAGACACTTTCCCGGCGCGAGAACCGGCCCGGCCTTGCGATCTCGATTGCCCTGTTCGCAACCGGCACGCTTGGCGCGCTGGCGCTGGCGCTGACCTTCGCGCTGGAGAAGGGCTGGCTCACGATCGCGCTGGCGCTGATGTCGCTCGGCACCGCCTGGATCTCCATCCAGCGGCCGATCGTCTTCCTGCGCTGGCTTGCCGCGATCCTGGCTGGCATCGTCACCGCGCGCATCGTCTACGACCCGCGCATCGTCGGCGATGCCGTCGGCACCACACCGATCTTCAACTGGCTGCTCTGGGGTTACGGCGTGCCGGCGCTGTCGTTCTGGGCAGCGAGCCGTTTCCTGCACCGCCGCGGCGACGACGCGCCGCTGCGCATGGTGGAGGCCGCCGCGATCCTGTTCACCGCGCTGCTCGCCTTCATGGAGATCCGTCACTTCGCCACCGGTGGCGACATGACATCGCCGCCTTCGCTGCTCGAATTCGCGCTTCAGGCCTGCGTGACGCTCGCCATGGCGATCGGGCTGGAGCGCCTGCGGCTGAGGAGCCACAGCATCGTGCACAATGTCGGCGCGGTCGTGCTCACGGTGATCGCCGGACTTATCAGCGTGTTCGGCCTCCTGATCCTGGAGAATCCGTGGCTGTTCAGCAGCGTCGATGTCGGCGGCCTCGTGTTCAACCTGCTGCTGCTCGGCTACGCGCTGCCGGCAGTGCTCATGCTGCTCTTGTCCTATGCGGTGGCGGGACATCGTCCGACCGCCTATGCCAACACTATTGCCGGCGGCGCGCTGGTGTTCGCTCTTACATATGTGACGTTGGAGATCCGCCGCTTCTATCACGGGCCGGTCCTGCTCTATGGCGCGACGACGGGCGCCGAGCAGTACACCTATTCGATCGGCTGGCTCGGCTTTGGCGTGGTGCTGCTCGGCGTTGGCCTCCTGGTCAACTCGGAGCGCGCGCGGCTCGCCTCCGCCGTCGTGATCGCGCTGACGATCCTGAAAGCATTCGTCATCGACATGTCGACGCTGGCAGGCGTCTGGCGCGCGCTGTCGTTCATGGGGCTCGGCATCGTGCTGGTCGCGATCGGCTGGCTCTACCAGCGGATACTGTTCCGCCGGCAGGCGCCGCCGCCTGCGACGCAAGCAGGCGCGTGAGGTCAGGCCGCGCGCACCGACTCCAGGAAGCTCGCGACCTCGACCTTGAGGCGCGTGCTGTCGGAAGCAAGCGATTTCGCGGCTGACAGCACCTGGGTCGAGGCCGAGCCGGTATCGATCGCGCCGCGCTGCACGTCGGTGATGTTGGAGGAGACCTCCTGTGTGCCGACCGATGCCTGCTGCACGTTGCGCGAAATCTCCTGCGTGGCGGCGCCCTGCTCCTCGACGGCCGCGGCGATCGCCGATGACACTTCGGAAAGCCGCTCGATGGTGCCGGCGATCTCCTTGATGGCGCCGACGGACTCCTGCGTGGCCGTCTGGATGCCCGAAACCTGGAGGCCAATCTCGCCGGTCGCCTTCGCGGTCTGTTCTGCGAGCGCCTTGACCTCGGATGCCACGACGGCAAAGCCACGTCCCGCTTCGCCGGCACGCGCGGCTTCGATCGTCGCGTTCAGCGCCAGCAGGTTGGTTTGTCCCGCGATCGTATTGATGAGCTCGACGACGTCGCCGATGCGCGCGGCCGCCTGCGACAGCGCGTTGACGCGTTCGTTGGTGCGAGCCGCCTGGTCGACGGCCTCCGCCGCCATCCGCGCAGATTCCTGCACCTGCCGGCTGATCTCGGTGATCGACGACGACAGCTCCTCCGACGCCGACGCAACCGACTGGACGTTGGTGGACGCCTCTTCCGAGGCGGCTGCAACCACGGTCGCAAGCTCCTGGCCGCGCTGCGCGGTACCGCTCAGCGTGCTCGCGGACGCCTCGAGCTCGGTCGAGGCCGACGACACGGTCTCGACGATCTCGCCGATCATGGTCTCGAAATTGCGCGTGATACCGTCGACGCGGCGAGCCCGCTCGATCTTGGCCTCGGCGTCACGCGCCGCCGCCTCGTCGGCGGCCTTCTTGGCGATCAGCGCTTCCTTGAAGATCTGCAACGCATCGGCCATCGATCCGATCTCGGTCCGCGCGCCGCGATGCGGGACTTCGGCCGAGAGCTCGCCATTGCCGAGCGCCTGCATCGGCTGGATGATCGAGGCGATGCCGCGCGAGACGTCCTGCACCAGGAAATAGGCGGCCGCGATCGCGATCAGCACCGACGTCACGATGATGCCGAGCAGAACACGGAAGGCCACGGTGTAGCTGTAGGCGGCCTTCTTCGTCTCCGCTTCGGCGCCCTTGTTGTTGAGCTCGATGTCCTGCTGGAGCAGCGGATCGGCGGCCTGCGCCATCTTGGCGACCTTGGTCTGCAATAGGTCGTTGGCGTCAGTCGGGAAGTGGCCGACGCCCTTGCGCGACAGCATCATCACCTCCTGCACGCCATTCAGATATTCGCCCCAGGCCTTGCTCCACTGGTCATAGAGGGCGCGCTCTTCGGGCGAGGTAATCAGGGGCTCATAACTCTTGCGCGTCGTCTCGATGCGCTCGCGCAGCGCCCCCATCCGCTTCTCGGCGGCGTCCTTACCCTCGGCGCTGTCCTGCATCAGGTGCAGGCGGAGCGCGACCCGCAGCTCGTTGATGTCGGCGCGGAGCGATCCAAGCGCGCGGACGCTGGGCAGCCAGCTCTCGGAAATCTCGACCGTATGCGCGTTGATGGCCTGCATGGTGCTGATCGCCATGATGCCGACACCGGCGAGCGCGAGTACCAGAGCGCTCAACACGGTCAATATCTTCAATCGGATCGACAATTTCGACATCGCAATAATCCCGACAGATGGACGTTACGCAAGGCGGACGCGGTCGTTACCGCCGCGATCGACAAATTGGACGATCGGACGGAGGTCAGTTCGACGAATGCTGGCTGGTTCTCGTTGGGTCCGAAAATGCACCCTGACTTCCAAGCCGCGGTTAATTTGGAACCCCGTAGTAATACGGTCGAATTTGCCGGGATGAGGCCTGCTTCGGTTTTCTGGATCGTTAACCCCGCGATTGATTCACTGCCGCATTGCACCATGAACGCCCGGCCGCCGCAGCAGACTGCGGCGACCGGAAGGGGATGAGGACAAAGGCTGCCGCTCAGACCTGTCGAGCCGTGCCGCCCCTCAGGCCGCGCGCACGGTGTCGAGGAATCTTCCGACTTCGAGCTTGAGCCGGTTGCTGTCGCCTGCGAGCGACTGCGCAGCCGCCAGCACCTGCGTTGAGGCCGATCCGGTCTCGCCCGCCCCGCGCTGCACGTCGGTGATGTTGGATGACACCTGATGCGTGCCCTGCGCGGCCTGCTGCACATTGCGGGAGATTTCCTGCGTCGCCGCGCCCTGCTCTTCCACTGCGGCCGCAATGGTCGAAGAGATCTCCGACAGCTTTTCGATGGTGTCGCTAATATCGCGGATGGCGCTGACCGACTCCTGCGTCGCCGTCTGGATGCCGGAGATCTGCTGGCCGATCTCGCCGGTCGCCTTGGCGGTCTGTTCGGCCAGGGCCTTCACCTCGGAAGCCACAACGGCGAAACCACGACCGGCCTCGCCGGCGCGCGCCGCCTCGATGGTGGCGTTGAGCGCGAGCAGGTTGGTCTGCCCGGCAATGGTATTGATCAGCTCGACCACGTCGCCAATGCGGGTGGCCGCCTTGGACAATTCGCTGACACGCTCGGTCGTGGTACGTGCCTGGCCAACCGCCTCGTTGGCGACGCGTGCGGACTGCTGCACCTGGCGGCTGATCTCGGTGATCGACGACGACAGTTCCTCCGTCGCGGAGGCCACAGACTGCACGTTGGTGGAGGCCTCTTCAGAGGCCGCGGCGACCATCGTGGTCAGCTCCTGCGCGCGCTCGGCCGTTGAGGTAAGCGTCGAAGCTGACGCTTCGAGCTCGGTTGCAGCTGAGGACACGGTATCGACGATCTCGCCGACGGCAGATTCGAAACTGCTGGCGAGCCTGTGCATCTCGGCCTTGCGCTGCGCGGCGGCAATCTGCTCCTGCTTGGTCTTGGCCTCGGCCTCGTCGCGCGCTTTTTGCTCGGACACGATCTTGAACTTCTCGACCGCCGCGGCGACGCCGCCGACCTCATCCTTGCGGCCGAGCCCCGGCAGCACCACGGAGAAATCGCCACCGGCGAGCTTGTCCATTGCCGCCGTGAGTGCGCGGATCGGCCGCGCAATCGTCAGGAAGGACATCAGCCAGGAGCCGAACAGGACAAGGGCGGCACAGATGCCGACCACCGTTCCGATATGCTCGCTGGACGCCATCTCCTGCGCGGAGCCGGCAATCTCCTCCTCGCTCCTGTGCCTGGCGAAGTCCGCGATCTGGCCCGTCAGGCCGTCCATTTCGGTAGAGATCGGCAACGTGACTTCGCGCGCGATGCGCAGGCTTTCTTCGGTCAGCTTGGCAACACGTGCGGCATCGGCGCTGGTCGCGGCGATCATCTCGCTGCGGATGGAGCCGATCTGCTGCGCGCCCTTCAAATAATCTGCGGAGAGGCTCTTGAGCTTTTCGATCCGCGCTCGGTTTTCCGCAGACCGGGACAGCTTGAGCATCGCTTCCACGGCGTTGTCCAGCGACCTTGAGCGTTCGACCAGAGACTCGCTCGCTTTCTGCAGCTCCGCGGCATTGTTGGCGAGCCGGATATCCCGGACGCTGAGTTGCGTGCTGCGCACCCAGAGCCTGGCCTCGACGGCATCCCGCGCCAGCTCCTGCTGCGCGATGGCCGCCTGGTTGGAACGACGCACATTGCCGTTGCCGACGAGCTGGCTCGCAATCATGGCGACCACCAGGAGAATACCGAACACCGACGTCACCGCCAGCTTGGTACCGATCCGCAAATTCTGGACAAAGCTCAACATGGGTACGTTTCCCGGATAGGCGCGGCCAAGTCATTGTCGGCCGCTCTCGGCGTTGATCGCCCTTGCCCAAAAACTGAGCGCCGGGAATTCCAATTTGGTTAAGAGAACGCTCCGTGGAACTACCGAGTTTTGACAAAAAACCCTTGAAAACCAGCACGTTTCACGCGCTTAACAAGTTAACCACACGCGGCGGTAGGCCGCTCGGGTTCTAGGCAGCGGGGCTGCGCTCCTTCACCGCCTCACTGGCCAGGCTGATGCGAAACACGAGCTGCTTGTTCTCATCGAGGAGATCCATATGCCATTGCGCGTTGGGCTTCAGGCCCCGTGCGATGCTGCCGAGCAGGTTCGCGCAAACATCCGTCATCTCGCTCCAGGCCGCCGCGCGATCCTCGAATTCATAAGCGTGGTCGGATGCCCCGGAATAGCGGCCGGTGCTGATCCGAAAGTAATACAGCGCCATCGTCAAACCTTCGTATCGGGCCGCTCCCTGCCGGCCGTCACGCAAGGCTGTGGCGCGAACAGCTACCAAGGCATGAAAACCGCCGTCCGTATGACTACGGCGCGGCGGCGACCACAGCTCGTCAGGTTTCAACGATAACGGCGCGGAAAGCATATGCGCCGGGGGCAGGCAAGGCTCAGTCGGTCGAGCGGCGCAGCTCGAGCGGGCCTTCATTCTTCGGCACTTCAGGCTTTGCTTCCGACTTCACCGGCTCGATGCGGCCGCTCTCGACGCGCGGCGTCTCGACACGCGTAGCGACTTCGGTTGCGGATGCGCTGACGGAGCCGGTCGTGCGCGGCGCACGCAGCGATCGCGGCCGCGCCACCGCGCGCGCCATCAGCATCTGGTTGCCACCTTGGTGGTGGAAATCACAATAGGCAAAGCCCATGCCCGAGACCGAGCCGCGGAAGCTACGATCGTCGGTCTTTTCCAGGTTGAAGCAGGGTTCGAACGGGATGCCCTTGATCGAGGCGCAGACGTTCTGACCGCGAATCTGGAGCGTGTTGCCCGGCAGACGAACGTGGCGAACGGGACCGGCGCCCGAGAACTGCACCGCGCCCGCCGCACCCAGATCATCGAGGATGCGGCCTGCACCGCGAGTCCCGTCGAAACAGGTGAAGGCGAACACCTTGCCCGCCACGAACCGGCGCGCCTCGTCCGCGTTCATACTTCCTGCAACGGCCGGCGCGACCGTTGCCGCCGCGGTGACAGCTCCCAACACAATACGCGCAAGCATGCTCTTACTCCGACGACCCCAGTAGCGGGCAAGCCTGATCTCTTTACCCGCTGCTTACCATACCAACAGTGGCGACATTGAAGCAGCTTGGTTGGTAAAGTCTGAACGCCGTTAGAGAATTTTTACCACAATGCGACCGCGGACGTCGCCTGCGAGAATCCTCGGCCCCCACTCAAGGATCTGGCCGAGCGGAATTTCCTTAGTGATTTCAGTTAGTTTCGTCCGATCCAGATCGGACGCCAGGCGTTGCCAGGCGGCCTTTCGCGGCTCCAGCGGGCACATCACCGAATCGATGCCGAGAAGGCACACCCCGCGCAAAATAAACGGCGCGACCGAGGACGGCAGATCCATGCCGGCGGCGAGACCGCAGGCTGCAATCGCTCCGCCGTACTTCGTCATCGAGAGCAGGTTCGCGAGCGTGGTCGAGCCGACGCTGTCGATGCCGCCAGCCCAGCGCTCCTTGGCGAGCGGTTTTGCGGGTGCGGACAGCTCGTTGCGGTCGATCACCTCGGTCGCTCCCAATTCCCTGAGATAGCTGGCTTCCGCCGCGCGACCGGTGGAGGCGATGACGTGGTAGCCGAGCTTCGACAGCACGGCAGTCGCAACCGAGCCTACGCCACCTGCCGCGCCCGTCACCACCACGGGGCCGCTTTTCGGCGAGATGCCCTGCTTCTCCAGCGCCAGCACCGCGAGCATCGCGGTGAAGCCGGCGGTGCCGATCGCCATGGCATCGCGCGCCGACAAGCCCTGCGGCAGCGCGACCAGCCAGTCACCCTTCACCCGCGCCTTCTCCGCATAGGCGCCGAGATGGGTCTCGCCCATGCCCCAGCCGGTGCAGACGACCTTGTCGCCCGCCTTCCATTGCGGATGGGAGGACTGCTCGACGGTGCCGGCGAAATCGATGCCGGCGATCATCGGGAAGCGGCGCACCACCGGTGCCTTGCCGGTGAGCGCGAGGCCATCCTTGTAGTTCAGCGTCGACCACTCGACGCGCACGGTGACGTCACCGTCCATCAATTCGGCTTCGTCGAACTGCGTGAGCGCGGCAGTGGTGCCTTTGTCCGCCTTGTCGATGCGGATCGCCTTGAACGTTGCCACGGCAAAACTCCCTGACTTGTTTTGGGGATGTTTAGCCGATCAGGCAGGCTGCGCAACCGCTCTGGCGACGGGTTTCTCCACGATCGGAAGATTGATCAGCGCGGACAGCACGCCGAACAGGATCGAGAGCCACCAGATCGGCGTATAGGAACCGAAGCGCTCGAACACGATGCCGCCGAGCCAGACGCCTAGGAAGCCGCCGACCTGATGGCTGACGAAAGCAAAGCCATAGAGGGTTGCGAGCCAGCGTGTGCCGAACATCAGCGCCACCAACGCCGAGGTCGGCGGTACGGTCGAGAGCCACATCAGGCCGGACACCGCACCGAAGGCGATCGCCGAGAACGGCGTGATCGGGAACGAGATGAAGGCGAGCGTTGCGAGGGCACGGATGAAATAGATCGTTGAGAGAATGTAGCGCTTGGGCAGATAGTTTTGCAGCCAGCCGACGCTCAGCGAGCCCACCATGTTGAAGAGGCCGATGGCCGCGATCACCCAGCCGCCGACTTGCGTGGAGATGCCGCGATCGACGAGAAACGCCGGCAGATGCACGGTGATGAAGGCAAGCTGGAAGCCGCAAGTGAAGAAGCCGAGCACGAGCAGAACATAGGAGCGATGGCCGAAGGCCTCGGCGAGCGCCCTGGTGAAGGATTGCTCGTCGGCGGCCGGCGTGCTGGACGAATCCGCAACCGGCGGCGTGGACAGTGCGAGCGAGAGCGGAATGATCAGAAGCATCAGGCCCGCGAACACCGTGAGCGCCTGCTGCCAGCCGAAATTGTCGATCAGCGCGACACCGACAGGCGCGAACAGGAATTGCCCGAACGAGCCGGCCGCGGTGCCGGCGCCGAGCGCCAGGCCGCGCTTCTCGGCCGGCAGCAGCTTGCTGAACGCCGACAGCACGAGATTGAACGAGCAGCCGGCAAGTCCGAAGCCGACCATGACGCCGGCGCCGACGTTGAGCGAGAGCGGCGTCGACGAATAGCGCATCAACAACAAGCCGCCGGCATAGAGCACGGCGCCGACGCACATCACGCGGAACAAGCCGAAGCGATCCGCGATCGCGCCGGCGAATGGCTGGGCCAGTCCCCACAACAGATTCTGCAACGCGATCGCGAGGCCGAAGACGTCGCGCCCCCAGGCGAACTCATGGCTCATCGGCTGAACGAAGAAGCCGAGGCTCGAACGCGGGCCGAAGCTCAGCATGCCGATGGCGCAGCCGCAAAGAATGATGATCGCAGGCGTGCGCCAAGAAGAAGGAGAAGTGGAAGAACGCGAAACCGGATCAACGTCGCCCACGCTTGCCGACATGCAATTTCCCTTTTCTGCCGTTGGCGGGTCCGGAATAGGTCACCGCGCTGCGAGCAGTTAATGCATCTGCATGAAAATCCCAAGAGGGGTCCCGAACATTGCAGCCCTGCAAATCGCGCGCGGAGCGAGCGCACGGGCGAGCGCACGGGAATGTGTCCGGGTGGGTCTGGCGGCCGGCCGTCTCAAGTGCTATGTTCAATTTGCTCATATTGAGTATATCAAGATGAGCTGCTGACATGTTCCTGGGCTGCGGATGTTGTCTGGCAAAAAGCTGATTGCGGCTCGCAAACCCAACCGGCCTCGAAAGGCCGGATTTCTAACGGCCCACATATACTCATATTGAGTATATAAGAACGGGAGGCTTCGATGCCGATCTTTGGAATCTACGGTCCCGACGACTTTACCAAGCGGCCGCAGGGCCACCCCGCTCCTACCGCACGCAAGCCCGTCGGCAATCGCGGCCTCGCATTGCCGCGGCCCTCGCTGGAATGGACACAGGAGGTCGATAAGGCCACGGCGCATCTCTACGAGCGCGTAAAACACGTGATCCCGTCGATCGAGTGGCCGCTGATGGCGCCGACCATCAAGGCGATCAACGAGCTGAAACAGGCGCGGGGCGCGGTGATCCTCGCGCACAACTACCAGGCGCCGGAGATCTTTCACTGCGTCGCCGATATCGGCGGCGACTCGCTGCAGCTCGCGATCGAGGCGACCAAGGTGAAAGCCGACATCATCGTGCAGTGTGGCGTGCACTTCATGGCCGAGACGTCGAAGCTGCTCAATCCGGACAAGACGGTGCTGATCCCGGATTCTCGCGCCGGTTGCTCGCTCGCCGCCAGCATCACGGGTGCGGACGTGCGCCTGTTGCGCGAAAAATTTCCGGGCGTGCCGGTCGTCGCCTATGTCAACACCTCCGCCGAGGTGAAGGCCGAGGTCGACATCTGCTGCACCTCGTCGAACGCGGTGCAAGTGATCGAAAGCCTGCGCGCGCCGAGCGTGATCTTCCTGCCCGACCAATACCTCGCGAAATACGTCGCCTCGAAGACCGACGTGAAGATCATCGCCTGGAAAGGCGCCTGCGAGGTGCATGAGCGTTTCACCGGCGAGGAGCTGCGCGCCTTCCGCAACGCCGATCCGTCCGTGCAGATCATCGCGCATCCGGAATGCCCGCCCGATGTCCTGGCGGAAGCCGATTTCACCGGCTCGACCGCGCACATGATCAACTGGGTGCGCGAGAGACGGCCGAAACGGCTCGTGATGATCACCGAATGCTCGATGGCCGACAATGTGCGCGCCGAGCTGCCCGATGTCGAGATGCTGCGCCCCTGCAACCTCTGCCCGCACATGAAGCGCATCACGCTGTCGAACATTCTGGGCAGCCTGCTGACGCTCAGTGAAGAGGTGACGATCGATCCCGCCATCGCTGAACGCGCGCGGCGTTCGGTCGAGCGGATGATCAATTTGAAGAACTAGCGCCACAACCAACACTGTCGTCCCGGACAAGCGCAGCGAAGCGGAGCGCCGGGTCCTGGCCTTGGCCAGGACGACAGCGGAGAGATTGGAGAGACCGATGCAAGACAACTGCCACAACCTCACCCGCACCACCGACGACGTCGTTATCGTCGGCGGCGGTCTCGCCGGCTTGTTCTGTGCGCTAAAGCTGGCGCCGCGAGCCGTGACGCTGATCTCGGCCGCAACGCTCGGACAAGGCGCATCGTCCGCATGGGCACAAGCCGGCATCGCGGCAGCCGTCGCTGAGGGCGACAGCCCCGAGGCGCACGCGGCCGACACGGTCGCGGTCGGCGCCGGTCTCGTCGATGAAGCCGTCGCACTCGGGATCGCGCGCGAGGCATCGCCGCGCATTCACGATCTTCTCAGCTACGGCGTGCCCTTTGACCGCGATCTCGAGGGCAGGCTCGCGGTGGGGCGCGAAGCCGCGCATTCGGCACGGCGCATCGTACACGTGCGCGGTGACATGGCGGGCGCGGCGATCATCGCGGCGCTCAGCGAGGCCGTGCGACGTACTCCGTCGATCCGCCTGATCGAAGGCCTCGTCGCCGAGGCTCTGCTGACCGAGGACGGCGCCGTGACCGGATTGCAGCTCCGCGACGCCAGCAATGTGAGGTCGCGTCCCGTCATCATCGCTTCGCGCGCGGTGGTTCTGGCAACCGGCGGCATCGGCCATCTCTACGCCGTCACGACCAATCCGGCGGAAGCAAGCGGATCAGGGCTCGCGATCGCGGCACGGGCCGGAGCCGTCATCGCCGATCCCGAATTCGTGCAGTTCCATCCGACCGCCATTATGGCCGGCCACGATCCGGCGCCGCTTGCGACCGAAGCGCTGCGCGGCGAAGGCGCTGTTCTGATCAACGGCAGGGACGAACGCTTCATGGCGGCACGCCACCCGCTCGCTGAGCTGGCGCCGCGCGACATCGTCGCACGCGGCGTGTTCGCGGAAGTAGCGGCGGGCCGCGGCGCGTTCCTCGATGCGCGGGAGGCGCTGGGTGCGCGCTTCGCCCAGAAATTCCCGACCGTTTATGCAAGCTGTATCGCAGCCGGCTTCGATCCGGCGACGCAGCCGATTCCGATTGCGCCCGCCGCGCACTACCACATGGGCGGCATCGCGGTGGATGCGCGTGGCCGCACGTCCATAGACGGGCTCTGGGCCGGCGGCGAGGTATCGTCGACCGGCGCACATGGCGCCAACCGGCTCGCCTCGAACTCGCTGCTGGAGGCCGTCGTCTATGCCGCGCGCATCGCGAAGGACATCGCCGGCCGCGCGATCCCCCCACCTGCCCGGCTGCCGGAAGCGCCGGTGACGCCGCGCAACGCTGCGATCGACAAACGAGCCGAAACCGGTCTGCGCGCCATGATGAGCGCGCATGTCGGCGTAATCCGCGACCGCGACGGGCTCGTGCAGGCCGTGCAACATTTCGCGGAGCTTGAACGCGATGCCGGCAGCGTCGCGCTGCGCAACATGGCGACCACGGCACTGCTCGTCGCCACATCCGCCTTCGCACGGCACGAGAGTCGCGGCGCGCATTTCCGCTCCGACCATCCGACAGAGGTACCGGCTTTCGCGAAACGGACCATGACGACGTTCGCCGCTGCGCGCGAGATCGCCGAGACGCTGACCGAACAACCCACGCGCCGGGCGGCGCAAGCCATGCTCGCCTGACGGAGATTTTGTCATGACCCCAGCTTCCCTGCTCCATCCCGACGCTTTTCTCTCACCGCTCGCGATCGACGAGGCGGTGCACCACGCGCTTGACGAGGATCTTGGCCGCGCCGGCGACATCACCTCGCTCGCGACGATCCCCGAGGCCAACACGGCCCACGCAATCCTGGTCGCCCGCCAGGCTGGCGTGATCGCCGGCCTGCCGCTGGCCCTGGCGACGCTGCAAAAGCTCTCCGATGCAATCAATGTGCAGGCGCACGGCCGCGATGGCGCTGATGTGAAGGCCGGACAGCGTGTGCTGACGATCACCGGCCCCGCCCGCGCCATTCTCACGGCCGAGCGAACCGCGCTGAATTTCGTCGGACGGCTCTCGGGAATTGCGACGCTGACGGCTGACTACGTCCGCCAAACCGAAGGCAGCAAGATGCGGATCTGCTGCACGCGCAAGACCACGCCGGGGCTGCGCGCGCTGGAGAAATACGCAGTGCGCTGCGGCGGTGGCTTCAACCATCGCTTTGGCCTGGATGATGCGATCCTGATCAAGGACAATCATATCGCGGTCGCCGGCGGCATCCGCCCCGTGCTGGAGCGCGCCCGCAGCCATGCCGGCCATCTCGTGAAGATCGAGATCGAGGTCGATACGCTGGCGCAACTACGCGAGGTGCTGGGCACTGGCCTTGCCGACGCCGTGCTGCTCGACAACATGGATATCGCAACGCTGCGAGAAGCCGTGAAGCTCGCGGCCGGCCGCGTCCCTCTGGAAGCGTCCGGTGGCGTCACACTGGAGTCGATCCCAGCGATCGCAGCGACGGGCATCGACTACGTCTCGTCCGGCGCGCTCACGCATTCAGCCCCGAACTTCGACTGCGCGCTGGATATCGAGGCTTGAGCGGCTACCGCCGCTCGGTCGTGCCGAGCTCGGCCGAACTCTTGGCTTCCTGCGCGAGCTCGGCTGAGAGCGCGGCGGTCTGTGCCGGGGTGCCCCAACTCGGCTCCTCGCTGCCGTCACCCCAGGCGCGCGGCCGGTAGAAGGTGTGCACGCCGAACTTGTACATCTTCTTCATCTCGGCGACCCAGGACGGGCGCACCCAATAGGCGTGGTAGTGCGTCGACTTGCCGACCTCGGGCAGCCAGATCTGGCCGTCGAGCGTTGCTTTCGCAATCTTCTTGGCGCGCTCCCACATGTCGGGCTCACGGATCACGTCGGGATTGTTGTCGCAGGCGAAAGTGAACTGGCAGGCGAAGTGGCGGTATTTGTTCTGATAGACCACGCCGCACACGGTGTCCGGATATTTGCCGGAGAACACGCGGTTCATCACCACCTGCGCAACCGCCATCTGGCCACGCACGGCCTCGCCACGCGATTCGAAATACACGGCTTCAGCCAGGCACTTCTCTGATTTGGCGCGCGACTTATCGTCGAGGCCGAGCCGTTCGGCCGGCGATCTGACGCGCTGGTCGTCGGCGTTGACCTCGCCCTTGGGCGCGACGCTCTCGCCGCTCTCGGTCGCCCTTGCGACCTCCTCGGACGGCGGCGACAGCGAGGCCATCACCTTCATGTCGGGGTCCGACATTACGATCAGCGGCTCGGCGCCGGGCTGCCAGCTCTCCATGCTCTCGAGACTGCCGCCGAGCGACGAGCTGCCGAAGAACAGGTTCGACGTCTTGACGCTGAAGGGATCGCGCGCCGGCGCAGCCGGGGCCCGCTTCAAATCGTTGAGCGGCTGGGCTGCAAGCGACAGCGCCGTGTCGCTTGCCGATGGCGTGGTCGAATATTGCGGTAGCGGCGGCGCGCGCAGCGCCTCCTCGAGTTCGGGATCAAGCGCGGCCGCGGACTCCGGCGACATCGCCTGCGGCAACGCGGCCGTCTTGGCGCCAAAGACCGAGCTGTTCGATGTCGCGGGATCCTGCGCGGCGGGCGTTGCGGATGGCGCGGCGGACTCTGCCGGCGCGGGCGTGACGGTCGCGAGACGGTCGCCCTTGAGCGTGCGATCCACGCGCGGAAAATCGGCGGCCTGATAGCGCGGTGGCGTCTGGAGCGCCGGATTGCGCGCGATGCCGCCCGTGATGTCGCGATCGTCCAGGCTCGCGAGGCGATAGCTCGCGCTCTGCGGAGCCGAGGTTCCGATCGGACGGGCGAAGCTGTAGGTGGCGAGCTGGATCGAGGACGCCGCGGAAAATACCTGCCTCTGCCAGCGCTCGGCGACGCCGGGTTGGCGCGCCAGCAGCGAAGCAATGTCCTGATATCCGGTCTCTCTCGGCACCAATGCGAAGATGCAGAGACCGATGCCGAAGGACGCGAACCGCGCGCCCTTCGGATGGTTACGCAACACAAACATCGATACGCTCACGCAACGCTTACGCTAGAGAAGATCGAACGCAGTGCGTCCGTGCAATTCGATCCTTTTTGTTGGTATCTAATTTAGGTTGCCGGGGAGTTAATCGACGTTGCTCGTGCACCACACTCAAGCAACCGCAGGTGTTTTCACGAGGCGACCGGACACGTTGGTAAATGCGACCTCACGCGAAGAGGTAAATGCCTGGTCAACACATATGGTGAAGGAACTCTTTATGACGCGTGTCATTGCGGGACACGCATCACCAAACTCCGTCATTGCGCAACGGTCCCTCCACACAGCCGCTGTCATTCCCCGCGAAAGCGGGGAATCCGGTACGCCGGGGCTTATCGATTCTAGCACGACCGTCTCGGAGTACTGGATCGCCCGGTCAAGCCGGGCGATGACATCGAGAGTGCGTAGAGCGCGCTTACCCCAAGCTCGTCATTGCGAGGAGCAAAGCGACGACGCAATCGCGAGTTTTTCCGCGGCGACAGTTTGGATTGCTTCGCTGCGCTCGCAATGACGGCGTGGAGACACCGACATAAACAAAAAAGAGGCGGGGCAATCGCCCCGCCTCCTCCAACTCGTATCTCACGCGGGCCTGCTCACGCCTGGCTTGCGACCTGCTTGCCGAGCGCGGCCTGGGCCGCCGCAAGGCGTGCGATCGGCACGCGATAGGGCGAACAGGAGACGTAGTCGAGGCCGATCGCATGGCAGAACGCCACCGAGGCGGGATCGCCGCCGTGCTCGCCGCAGATGCCCACTTTCAGCGAAGCGCGCGTCTTGCGGCCGCGCGCGACGCCGATCTTGACGAGCTCGCCGACGCCTTCCTGATCGAGCGCGATGAAGGGATCGATCGAGAGGATTCCCTTGGTCACGTAGGGACCGAGGAAGCTCGCAGCGTCGTCGCGGCTGATGCCGTAGGTGGTCTGCGTCAAGTCGTTGGTGCCGAAGGAGAAGAACTCGGCCGACTGCGCGATCTCAGCCGCGAGCAGGCAGGCGCGCGGCAGCTCGATCATAGTGCCGACCTGATAGGCGAGCTTGGTGTTGGTGTCGCGCATCACCGCCTGGGCGGTGGCATCGATGCGCGCCTTGACGAGATCGAGCTCGGCCTTGGTCGCGATCAGCGGCACCATCACCTCGAGGCCAACGGCCTTGCCGGTGCGCCGCTGCGCCTCGACCGCAGCCTCGAAGATCGCGCGCGCCTGCATCTCGGCGATCTCGGGATATGCGATCGCGATGCGGCAGCCGCGGAAGCCGAGCATCGGATTGAACTCGGAGAGCTCGCGCGCACGGTCGGCCAGGCGGCGCGGGTCGGTG
>NZ_JBANBK010000115.1:0-21750 GCF_053572325.1 Bradyrhizobium sp. UFLA05-112
TGTGGGGCGGTGTACTCGGGCTGTCCTTCGTCTCGCAGGACCGCTGGGGCGGATTGCCGGTGACACTGATCCTGGCGACGTTCGGTTTGGCCTTCGGCTTCCCCCTCGGCATCCTGGTGGCGCTCGGCCGGCGCTCAAAGCTGCCGGCGATCCGCTCGCTCTGCGTGCTCTATGTCGAACTGATCCGCGGCGTCCCGCTGGTGAGCCTGTTGTTCATGGCAAGCGTCATGTTTCCGCTGTTCATGCCGGGCGGTTTCAACATCGACAAGCTGCTCCGCGCGCAGATCGCGATCATCCTGTTCGCCGGCGCCTATCTTGCCGAAGTCGTCCGCGGCGGTCTCCAGGCCGTGCCGCGCGGGCAATACGAGGCGGCCGATGCGCTGGGACTGTCCTATTGGCGCAAGCAGCGGCTGATCATCCTGCCGCAGGCCATCCGCCACGTCATCCCGCCGCTGGTCAACACCTTCATCGCCTTCTTCAAGGACACCAGCCTGGTCCTGATCATCGGGATCTTCGACCTGCTGACGACAGCGAAGACCGCGATCATCGATCCCGCCTGGCAGCAGTTCTCGGTCGAAGTCTACATCTTCATCGCGGCGATCTATTTCGCCTTCTGCTTCGCGATGTCGCGCTATAGCCGAAGCCTGGAGGCAATGAGTACGCGGTGATCTTCCGGCTTTGTGTCCCGGACAAGGTGCGGTGTCGCCGCGGAGACGTTTCTGGATTGCTTCGCTTCGCTCGCAATGACGGTGTCTGGGGCGTCCAGCGACGTCAACTAACCCCAACCCGCGCTGATCCCGCCATCCACGGTGTGGATGACCCCCGACGTATAGCCGGAGCGCTCCGAGGCCAGAAACGCCATCAGGTCGCCGATCTCGCGCGCATGCGCAGGCCGGCCGAGCGGCAGGCTCTTCTGGAATTCCTTGTAGCGGGTCTCGTCGCCAAACTGGTGCTTTGCACGGGTCTTGAGCAGCGTGACGTGGCGGTCGGTGCCTACCGGGCCGGGATTGATGCCGACCACGCGGATGTTGTCGGCGAGGCTCTTGCCGCCGAGCGCGCGGGTGAAGGCCATCAGCGCTGCATTGCCGGCGCTGCCGCAGATGTAGTTGGCGTCGAACTTCTCGCCGGCTGCTCCAATGTCGTTGACGATCACGCCGCCACCGCGCGCCTTCATCTGCGCATAGACCATGCGCGTGAGGTTGATGTAGCCGAACACTTTCAATTCCCAGGCGTGACGCCAGGTGGCTTCGTCGATCTTGTCGATGGAGCCGCCGGGAATATCGCCGGCATTGTTGACGAGGATATCGATCTCGGCGGCTTCCTTGGCGAGCCGCGCGACGTCTTCAGCTTTGCGCAAGTCGACCACGCTCGTCGCCGCGTCGATCTGGTGCGCCGCGCGCAAACGGTCAGCCAGCGTCTTGAGCTGGTCGCCGTTGCGGGCGGCGAGCAGGAGGTGGCAGCCTTCCTCGGCGAAGGCCTCGGCGGCGGCCGCGCCGATGCCTTTGGACGCGCCGGTGATCAGGACGCGCTTGCCACGCAGATGCAGGTCCATGGGGATTCTCGCTGACGTCGGGGAACAGGATGAAATCAGCAGGCGGCCGTCCGCGCCACGGTCAACATTGCAGTGCAGCGTTGCACTGTTGGTGCGTTTGGTCCATTGCAGGGCCATCAACCAGGGCTCATGGTCGGCCCGGTCAGATCAAGTCAGGACAATTTCCAGGGAAACTTCCAGGACAATTTCGATGAGCAAGAAGCAATACCGGATTGCAGTGATCCCCGGCGACGGCATCGGCAAGGAAGTGATGCCGGAGGGGCTGCGCGTGCTGGAGGCGGCCGCGAAGAAGCACGGCGTCTCCGTGCAGTTCGATCATTTCGACTTCTCGTCCTACGACTATTACGAGAAGCACGGTCAGATGATGCCTGACGACTGGAAGGAGAAGATCGGCAAGCATGACGCGATCTACTTCGGCGCGGTCGGCTGGCCGGCAAAAATTCCGGATCACGTCTCGCTGTGGGGTTCGCTGATCAAGTTCCGCCGCGAGTTCGACCAGTACGTGAACCTGCGACCCGTGCGCCTGATGCCCGGCGTACCGTCGCCGCTTGCGGGCCGCAAGCCCGGCGATATCGATTTCTGGGTGGTGCGCGAGAACACCGAAGGCGAATATTCATCGGTCGGCGGCCGCATGTTCCCGGACACCGACCGCGAATTCGTGACGCAACAGACCGTGATGACTCGTGTCGGGGTCGACCGCATCCTGAAATTCGCATTCGAGCTCGCACAGTCGCGGCCGAAGAAGCACCTGACCTCGGCGACGAAATCGAACGGCATCTCGATCACCATGCCCTATTGGGACGAGCGCGTGGAGGCGATGGCCAGGAAGTTTCCGGGCGTGAAGTGGGACAAGTACCACATCGACATCCTGACGGCGAACTTCGTGCTGCATCCGGACTGGTTCGACGTCGTGGTCGGCTCCAACCTGTTCGGCGATATCCTCTCCGATCTCGGGCCCGCGTGCACCGGTACCATCGGCATCGCGCCGTCGGGTAACATCAACCCCGAGCGCAATTTCCCGTCGGTGTTCGAGCCCGTGCACGGCTCGGCGCCCGATATCGCGGGGCAGGGCATCGCCAACCCGATCGGCATGATCTGGTCGGGCGCGATGATGTTCGAGCATCTCGGCGAGAAGGAAGCCGGCAAGTCGATCGTCGACGCCATCGAACGCACGCTCGCCGAACGCACGCCGCGTACGAAAGACCTCGGCGGCAATGCCGACACGACCGCCTGCGGCAAGGCGGTCGCTGAGATGGTGGATTAGGCCTCGATGCGTCGGGTGGGTTGACTGAAGGCGCACCCCACCATTGTGCGGCACAGAAGCGGTGGGTTACGCTTCCGCCTTCGCTCTTCGAGCTTCGGCGGACAAGTCGCTAACCCACCCTACGATTTCTGAGTTAGCGCGCTCGTCCCTCAAGACGCAACGCCGGCGATCGCCAGTATGGTATGCATCAGCACGTTGGCGCCGGCGGTGCAGTCGCTTTGCGTCGCGTCTTCCAGCTCGTTGTGGCTGATGCCGTCCTTGCAAGGCACGAACACCATCGCCGCAGGCATCACGGTGTTGAGGTTGCAGGCGTCGTGACCGGCGCCGGAGGTGATGCGGCGGCTGGAATAGCCGAGCGTATTGGCGGCCTTCTCGACGGCGGCAATGAGCTTGGGATCAAAATGCGTCGGCGCCTTGCGCCAGACCAGATCAAGCTTCACCTCGACCTTGCGGCGTGCGGCGATATCGGCAATCGCGGCGCGCAGGTCGCGATCGAGTGCGTCCATGATCGCGGCATCCGCGCTGCGGCAATCAACCGTAAAGGCGATCTCGCCGGGAATGACGTTGCGTGACGGGCTTCCGATCACGGCTTCGCCGATGGTGCCGACCGCATTCGGTCCGTGCTTCCTGGCGATCGCTTCCATCGCCAGCACGATTTCCGACAAGGTTGCGAGCGCATCGCGGCGCAACGGCATCGGCGTTGAGCCGGCATGGCTTTCGAAACCGGTGATATGGCCGTCGTACCACAACACGCCCTGACCGGAATCGACCACGCCGATGGTCTTGCCCTCGGCCTCCAAGATCGGGCCCTGCTCGATGTGCAACTCGACGAAGCAGCCGAGCTTCTGAAAGCCGACAGGCTTGTCGCCGCGATAGCCGATCGTGTCGAGCGCCTGGCCGACCGTGACGCTCTCGGCGTCCTTGCGCGACAGGATATCGTCGGTGGTGAAGTCGCCGACATAGGCGGCAGAGGCCATCATGGCCGGCGCAAAGCGTGAGCCTTCCTCGTTGGTCCAGTTGACGACGCAGATCGGTGCCTCGGTCTCGATGCCGGCGTCGTTCAGCGTGCGGATCACTTCGAGCGCGCCGAGCGTTCCCAAAATGCCGTCATACTTGCCGCCGGTCGGCTGCGTATCGAGATGCGAGCCGATGCCGACGGGCGGCTTCGACATGTCGCGGCCCTTCCTTAAGCCGAACATCGAGCCGAGCGCGTCGACGTGCACGTCGAGCCCTGCGTCCTCGCACGCCTTGCGGAACCAGTCGCGCACCTGCTTGTCCTCGGCGCTCAGCGTCAGCCGCCGCACGCCGCCCTTCTGCGTCGCGCCGAATTGCGCGGTCTCGTGGATCGAGCCCCAGAGGCGGGCGGAATCGATTTGCAGATTGGTGGCGGCTCGGCTCATGCGGTCAGTCCATCTTGGCTGTCATTCCGCGGCGGCCGAAGGGCGAGCCCGGAATCTCGAGATTCCGGCTCTCGCTTCGCGAGCCCCGGAGTAACAGTGAAATTGTCACAACCCGATTTCAATGACGCGCCGCCACCTCCGCGTCAACCGCAAGACTCTGTCGCGCGATCTGCCGCGCGAGATCGGCAACGCGCTCGACGGCGATGACGTCGGGCGAGGCGAGCCAGCTTGCCGTGAAGGTCAGTGGCGTGATGTTGAGGTCGGTATCGAGCAATTGCAATCGCCCGTCGGCGAGTTCGTTCTCGACGATCGCGGAGGGGATCACCGCGATGCCGAGCCCCTCGACCGCCATGTGGATGACGGTTGCGAGCGAGGCGGAGGCATGCAGGCGGATCGGCGGGAGTTCAGGCCGGTCGAAGACCTCGCGCACGGCCTCGTAGGGTCTGGTCTTCCGCGGGAAGGTGATGATCGGAAAGCGCGCGAGATCCTGCCGGGTGACGGGACCATGGCCGAGCCCGAGCGATGGGCTTGCGAGAAAGCCGATCGGATAGTCGGAGAGCACGCGATTGTGCACGCCGGCAGCCGACAGCGGGCCGACCACGAAGGCAAGCTCGATCTCCTGCGCCAAGAGGCGCGCTGTGAGGTTCGGCGTGATGTCGACCTCGATCTCCAGCGACAGGTTCGGATAGATCTCGTTGACGCTCTTGACGAGCCGCGGCAGCCAGGTGTGCACGATGGTCTCGGCGACGCCCAGCCGCATCACGCCGCGCATCGCGGACGCGTTGCCGATCTCTGCCATCATCGCCGCGCGCAGGCCGATCAGCTTCTCCGCATAGACCATCATCTGCCGGCCGCTCGGCGTCGGCGAGGCGACGCGATGATCGCGGTTGAGGAGCTTTACGCCCATCTCGCGCTCGAGCTGGGCAATGCGCTGGGAGATCGCCGGCTGGGTGGTATTGAGCCGCGCCGCAGCTCCCCGGAAGCTGCCGAGCTTCACGACCCAGAGGAACGTTTCGATCGACCTGAAGTCCAGCATTGGAAGGAGTTTTCCAACCGATAAACAGAATTTATCGATCCATATTAGAAAGGAAGATTAGACTTTATAGCACGGCTGGTGTTGGCTGTCCTTGTCGAGATTATAGGCAGGTCAATCAAATGACTGTTTTGGTGGCAGTGCAGCAAACTGAAACAACCGACACCCTTCCGAGCCGCCAGGCTCGGCTCGCCTACCGCGGCGGAGAGGTCGGCTCGACCGCCGGCGTCGCCCCCGGCTTCGTTCAGGGCAATCTTGCGATCCTGCCCGAGAAATACGCCAGCGCCTTTCACCGCTTCTGTCAGCTCAATCCGAAGCCGTGCCCGATCATCGGCATGTCCGACGTCGGCAGCCCGTTCATTCCGGCGCTGGGCGCCGATCTCGACATCCGCAGCGACGTGCCGCGCTATCGCGTGTGGCGTGACGGCGAGGTCATCGAGGAGCCGACCGACATCACGAAGCACTGGCGCGACGATCTCGTGACCTTCGTGCTCGGCTGCTCGTTCTCGTTCGAAGAGGCGCTGCTCGACGAAGGCATGCCGATCCGCCACATCGAGCACAATGTGCGCGTACCGATGTACTGCACCAACATCGCGTGCGGTGTGTCAGGTCCGTTCGCCGGTCCCATGGTTGTGTCGATGCGTCCGTTCAAGCCGGCGGATGCGATCCGCGCGGTGCAGATCACCTCGCGCTATCCCGCCGTGCACGGCGCGCCCGTGCATCTCGGCCATCCGCACCTGATCGGCATCAAGGACATTGCCAAGCCTGACTACGGCGATCCCGTGCCGGTCGCCGATGAAGAGATCCCGGTGTTCTGGGCCTGCGGCGTCACGCCGCAGTCGGTCATCAACGCCGCCAGGCTGCCGTTCGCGATCACGCATTCGCCGGGGCTGATGCTGGTCACGGACCTGAAGAACAAGAACATGGCCGTGATTTAGCGGGCAGCATATGCTGCTTCTTCAGGCTTTACCGCACACATCAATCGCTCCATCGATAGCCGCAAATTAGGAACAGGGGAATCTGCCAATGACGATCACGCGCCGCGACGTTCTGCTCGGAGCCACTGCTAGCGCAACTGCTGCACTCATGCCGCTCTCAGCTCGCGCGCAGACTTCGGAAGTGGTGATCGGGTTGACCTACCCCATGTCGGGCGCCAATGCCCAGATCGGCGTCGATGCGCAGCGCGCATTCGAGACGGCGGTCGACATCATCAACAAGGACTTCGATTTCGACCTGCCGCTCGCCAAGGGCGAAGGACTGCCGGGCCTCGGCGGCGCCAAGATTCGCCTGGTCTTCGCCGACCATCAGGGCGATCCGCAGAAGGGTCGCGCCGAGGCCGAACGCCTGATCACGCAGGAAAAGGTCTGCGCCGTGCTCGGCACCTATCAAAGCGCCGTTGCAGTAACCGTCAGCCAGATCTGCGAGCGCTACCAGATTCCGTTCATGTCGGCGGACAATTCCTCGCCCAGCCTGCATCGCCGTGGTCTCAAATACTACTTCCGTCCCTCGCCGCATGACGAGATGTTCTCGGCCGCGATGTTCGACTTCCTCGATGTGATGAAGAAGAAGGGCACCAAGATCGATTCTCTGGCGCTGTTTCACGAGGACACGATCTTCGGCACCGATTCCGCCAACGCGCAGCTCAAGCTCGCGGCCGAGCGCGGCTACAAGATCGCCGCCGACATCAAGTACCGCGCTAACTCGCCGTCGCTGTCGGCCGAGGTGCAGCAGCTCAAGAGCGCCAATGCCGACGTGCTGATGCCCTCGAGCTACACGACCGATGGCATCCTCCTGATCAAGACCATGGCCGATCTCGGCTACAAGCCGAACGCGATCGTGGCGCAGGCGGCCGGCTTCTCGGAGAAGGCGCTTTATGATGCCGTGAGCGACAAGGTCGAAGGCGTGATAACGCGCGGCAGCTTCTCGCTCGACCTCGCCGCCAAGCGGCCGATGGTCGGCAAGATCAACGCGATGTTCAAGGAGAAGTCCGGCAAGGACCTCAACGACAACACCTCGCGCGAATTCATGGCGCTGATCGTGATGGCGGACGCCATCAATCGTGCCAAGTCCACCGACGGCGAGAAGATCCGCGATGCCCTGGCCGCGACCGACATGCCGGGCGAGCAGACCATCATGCCCTGGAAGCGCGTCAAGTTCGACGAGATGGGCCAGAACAACGACGCCGATCCGGTTCTTCTGCAATATGTCGGCGGCAAGTTCGTCACCATCTCGCCGGCACAGGCGGCCGTGGCCGAACCGATCTGGCCGATGAAGTAGCCGGGGCGCAGGGCAGGGTGGGGGACCAAGCACTGTGACAGCCGAGACCATTATCCAAAGTCTTGCGAGCGGCCTTCTCATGGGGCTGCTCTACGGACTGATCGCCGTCGGGCTCGCTTTGATCTTCGGCCTGATGGACGTCGTGAACTTCGCCCATGGCGAGTTCCTGATGATCGCGATGTACGCGACCTTCTTCCTGTTCGCGTTCTTTGCGATCGATCCCTTGTTGTCGGCGCCGCTGGTTGCGTCGGCCTTGTTCGTGTTCGGGGCCCTGATCTATCTTCTGGTTGTGCGCTTTGCGATGCGTGCCAAGGCCAATGCCGGCATGGTGCAGATCTTCGCGACCTTTGGCCTGGCGATCGTGATGCGGGGATTGGCGCAGCTCTTCTTCACGCCGGATTATCGCAGCGTCACCCACTCCTGGCTCGGCGGCAAGACCATCGCGGTCGCCGGCATCTTCCTGCCGGCACCGCAGCTGGTTGGCGCTCTGGTGTCGATCGCAGCATTTGCCGCGCTCTATTTCTTCATCAACCGCACCGATTTCGGCCGCGCGCTGGAGGCAACTCGTGAAGATCCCGGCGCGGTGGCGCTGGTTGGTATCGACAAGAACCGCGTGTTCGCGCTCGGATGGGGCCTTGGCGCGGCCCTGGTCGGTTTGTCCGGCGCCATCATGGCGGTCTTCTTCTACATCTATCCCGATGTCGGGGCATCCTTTGCGCTGATCGCCTATGTCACGGTGGCGCTCGGCGGCTTCGGCAGTGTGTTCGGCGCCTTCGCCGGCGGCATCGTCGTCGGTTTGGTCGAAGCAACGACCGCGTTGGTTCTGCCGCCGTCGCTCAAATCGGTCGGCATCTATGCCGTCTATCTCCTCGTTGTCTTCATCCGGCCGCGCGGCCTGTTCGGGTCGATGTGATGGACAAGGATTTCTCCGCGCGGCGCCGCCGCGACCTGATCATAGCCGCCGTGCTGGCGGTGATCGCGGCACTGGTGCCGCTGTTCGTGAAGGACGTCTACGTCCAGAACATCATGATCCTGACGCTGATGTACGCAGCGTTATCGCAGAGCTGGAATATCCTCTCCGGCTATTGCGGACAGATTTCGCTCGGCCACGCCCTTTATTTCGGATTGGGTGCCTACACCACCGCGCTTCTCTTCATGAAGTTCGGAGTGCTGCCGTGGTTCGGAATGATCGCCGGCGGCTTGATCTCCGCAGCGATCGCGATGGCGCTCGGCTATCCCTGTTTCCGCCTCGGCGGCCACTATTTTGCGATTGCCACCATCGTGATCGCCGAAATTGCGCTGCTGCTGATCCAGAACTGGGACTGGGCGGGCGCGGCGCTTGGCATTGACATCCCCGTACGCGGCGACAGCTGGTTGAAGTTCCAGTTCACGCGAAGCAAGCTGCCGTATTTCTATTTTGCTCTTGCGCTCGCATGCATCGCCTGGTTCGTCACCTGGTGGCTGGAAGATTCCAAATGGGGCTTCTGGTGGCGAGCGGTGAAGGATAATCCGCAGGCCGCCGAGAGTCTGGGCGTGGACGTGTTCAATTCCAAGATGGGCGCCGCGGCCGTCTCGGCCTTCCTCGTCGCGGTCGGCGGCAGCTTCTACGCGCAGTTCGTCTCGTATATCGATCCTGAGAGCGTGATGGGTTTCCAGTTCTCTCTGCTGATGGCGCTGCCCGCGGTGCTGGGCGGGATCGGCACCCTCTGGGGGCCCGCGCTCGGCGCGGTCATCCTCATCCCACTGACGGAATTGACGCGCTCCTATATCGGCGGTTCGGGCCGCGGCGTCGACCTCATCGTCTATGGCTCACTGATCATCCTGATCTCGCTGGCGCTGCCGCGAGGGCTGGTGAGCCTGTTCTCGTCGCGCAAGGGAGCCGCACGATGACCGCGCTCCTCGAAACCCGCGGTGTCTGGCAGCGTTTCGGCGGCCTCGTCGCCAATTCCGACGTCTCGATCTCGGTCGGCCGCGGCGAGATCGTCGGGCTGATCGGCCCCAACGGCGCCGGCAAGTCGACGCTGTTCAATCTCATCGCCGGCGTCCTGCCGCCGACGCAAGGCTCGATTCTATTCGACGGCGAGGACGTCACGCGCATGCCAGCAGCCGAGCGCTGCCAGCGCGGCGTCGGGCGCACCTTCCAGGTCGTCAAGAGCTTTGAGACCATGACGGTCGTCGACAACGTCATCGTCGGCGCGCTGGTGCGCAACACCGTGATGCGCGAGGCCCGTCGCAAGGCGCACGAGGTGCTGGAGTTCACCGGCCTCGCCGCGCGCGCCGGCGTGCTCGCAAGCGACCTCGTGCCGGCCGAGAAGCGGCGCCTTGAAGTGGCGCGCGCGCTTGCGACCGAGCCAAAGCTGCTGCTGCTGGACGAAGTCCTCACCGGCCTCACGCCGACGGAAGCGCAGACCGGCGTCGCGCTGGTGCGCAAGGTGCGCGATGCCGGCATCACCGTGCTGATGGTCGAGCACGTTATGGAGATCGTGATGCCGCTGGTCGACCGCGCCATCGTGCTCGACCTCGGCAAGGTGCTGGTCGAGGGCAAGCCCGCCGACGTCGTTCGCGATCCCAAGGTGATCAGCGCATATCTGGGAGATCGACATGCTCAGAGTGCATGAAGTCACGACCGCCTATCAGGGGCTGGTTGCGATTTCGTCCGTGTCGATCGGCGTCGAGAAGGGGGAGATCGTCTGCGTCGCTGGCGCCAATGGCGCGGGCAAGTCGACGCTGCTAAAATCCATCGCCGGCGCCGAGCGCCCGCGTTCGGGCAGCGTGACGTTCGACGGCAAGCGGCTCGACGGCATGGCGCAGCATCACATCACGGCAACCGGTATCGCCTATGTGCCGGAGAACCGCCGCCTGTTCCCGCGTCTGTCGGTGCGCGACAATCTTCGCCTCGGCAGCTATCTCTATCGCGGCGATGCGAACCGCGACGAACCGCTCGAGCTCGTCTTCAACTTGTTCCCGCGTCTGTCCGAGCGTCTCGAGCAGCGCGCGGAAACGCTCTCCGGTGGCGAGCAGCAGATGCTCGCGATCGGCCGCGCCCTGATGACGCGCCCGCGGCTGTTGATGCTGGACGAGCCTTCGCAGGGCATCATGCCAAAGCTCGTTGACGAGATCTTTCAGGCCGTCAAACGTATCCGCGACGCCGGCATGACCGTGCTGATCGTCGAGCAGCGCATGGCCGAATGCCTCGAGATCGCGGACCGCGCCTACATCCTGCAAACCGGCCGCGTCCTGATGCAGGGCCCGTCCGCGGAGATCAAGGGCAATCCGGACGTGCGCAAGGCGTATCTGGGACTGTAGCCGCGAAGGACATTTCGTAAGATGGGCAAAGGCGCGCGAGCGCCGTGCCCACCGCTTTCGTGGAAGCATAGATGGTGGGCACGCTTCCGCCTTCGCTCTTCGAGCTACGGCGGACAAGTCGCCTTGCCAGCTCGACGGATTCCTGCGTCATTGCGAGCGGGACACGACCTTGCAACAATCTCTGCGTCATCGCCCGCGAAGGCGCGAAGGCGGGCGATCCACTATCCCAGAGGCGGTGACGAATACGGAGAAGCCGCGGCGTACTGGATTCCCCGCTTTCGCGGGGAATGACAGCGGCGGGTGGGAGGCCGCGGGCGTACCCATAGCAGTGGGCGCTAGTGATGCTCCCCATGCTCCGGCAGCGCCACCCCGAACACCTTCACGAGATCCTTCACCTGCTCCGGCGACAGATGGCGCGGGTTCAGCCCGCGCAGCAGCAGATACAGCTTCGCCGTCTCCTCCAACTCCTCCGTCGCGAACACGGCGGCTTCCAGCGTGTCGCCGGCGACGACTGGGCCGTGATTGGCGAGCAGCACGGATGAATATTTCCCCGCCAGCCCCTTGATCGCATCCGCCACCGCGGGATCGCCGGGGCGGTAATAGGGCACGAGCGCGGTGGCGCCGCATTTCATCAGGTAGTAGGCCGTCATCGGCGGCAGCGCGGCGCGCGGATCGATTTCGGGCAGCATCGAGAGAGCGACCGAATGGGTCGAGTGCAGATGTACGATCGCGCGTGCCGCGCCGCGGGTCTCGTAGAGCGCGGTGTGCAGCGGAACCTCCTTGGTCGGTGCATCGCCCGAGACGAGCCGGCCGGATTGATCCAGCCGTGACAGCCGCGCCGGGTCGAGGAAGCCGAGCGAGGCATTGGTCGGCGTCACCAGCCAGCCGCCGTCGGGAAGCTTGACGCTGATATTGCCGGAGGAGCCCAGCGTCAGGCCTCGCTCGAACAACGAGCGGCCGAAGCGGCAGATATCCTCGCGTAGTTTGCTGTCATTGCTCATGAAAGGGCCGCCCTCATGGCCTCGTTGTCTCACGCTTTGGCAGCGCGGCCAAGCCGTGATATGCGGTTCAAGAGGCCGCCGAGACCGGCCATTGAGGAACGTTCCAAGGGACCAATCGCATGTCGTCTGCCTCGCAAAATCCGCGTATCGCCGTCATCGGGCTTGGCTCGATGGGCTTTGGCATGGCCACATCGCTCAGGCGCACCGGTTTTACCGTGACCGGCTGCGACGTGTCGGCCGACGCGGTGGCGCGCTTCGTCAAGGACGGCGGGGCGGGTGCGAAAACACCGGCGGAGGCGGCGAAGGAGGCGGACGTCGTCGTCAGCGTCGTGGTCAACGCCGCGCAGACTGAAGCGATCCTGTTCGGCCAAAACGGCGCCGCCGAGACCATGCCGAAGGACAGCGTCTTCATCTCCTCCGCCACCATGGACCCCGACGTCGCCCGGCGCCTCGCAAAGCAGCTCGAGGCGACCGGCCGGCACTACCTGGATGCGCCGATCTCCGGCGGCGCGCAGCGCGCCGCGCAAGGCGAGCTGACAATTCTCGCCTCCGGCAGCCCCGCCGCGTTCGCCAAGGCGCGCCCCGCGCTCGATGCCATGGCGGCAAAGCTCTACGAGCTTGGCGATGCCGCCGGCCAGGGCGCCGCCTTCAAGATGATCAACCAGCTCCTCGCCGGCGTGCATATCGCCGCGGCATCCGAAGCGATCGCTTTTGCCGCCAAGCAGGGCCTCGACATCCGGAAGGTCTACGAGGTGATCACGGCCTCCGCCGGCAATTCCTGGATGTTCGAGAACCGCATGCCGCACGTGCTGGACGGTGACTACACCCCGCGCAGCGCGGTCGAGATTTTCGTGAAGGACCTCGGCATCATCCAGGACATGGCGCGCTCGGCAAAATTCCCGGTGCCGGTTTCGGCCGCGGCGCTCCAGATGTTCCTCATGACCGCAGCAGCCGGCATGGGCCGCGACGACGATGCGTCGGTGGCGCGGATGTATGCGCAGGTCACCGGCGTGAAGCTGCCAGGCGATAAATAGGAGGATTCCGATGCCCCGTTTTGCCGCCAACCTCTCGATGATGTTCACCGAGGTGCCGTTCCTCGACCGCTTCGATGCCGCCGCACAGGCCGGGTTCACCGCCGTCGAATTCCTGTTTCCCTATGATCACCCGGTCGACGCGGTTGGCGAGCGGCTCAAGCGCAACGGGCTCACGCAGGCGCTGTTCAACCTGCCGCCCGGCAACTGGGACGCCGGCGAGAAGGGCTTTGCGGCGCTGCCTTCGCGCTTCGGCGATCTCAAGCAGAGTCTGGAGACGGCGTTGCCTTATGCCAGGGCGACCGGCGTCAAGCGTCTGCATTTGATGGCCGGCATCGCCAACCGCGGCGATCGTCTCGCGATCGAGGCTTTCTACAAGTCGGTGGCGTGGGCTGCCGAATTCTTCGCGCCACACGGCATCGACATCGTGATCGAGCCGATCAATCCGCGCAACGTCCCCGGTTATTTCCTCAACGACTTCGGCTTCGCGCGCGACGTGGTCGAGGAGCTGAGGATCCCGAACCTCAAGCTCCAGTTCGACATATATCACTGCCAGATCATCCATGGCGACGTCACCATGCGCCTGCGCGAGATGATGCCGATCATCGGCCATATCCAGATCGCCTCTATCCCCTCGCGTAACGAGCCCGATAGCGAGGAGCTGAACTATCCCTTCCTGTTCGCCGAGCTCGACCGGCTCGGCTATGCCGGCTTCGTCGGCTGCGAATACAATCCGCGCGGCAAGACCACCGATGGCCTCGCCTGGTTCAAGCCTTACGCCGGAGCAAAGTCGTGACACTTGTGCTGGGTTGCATCGCCGACGACTATACCGGTGCCTCCGATCTCGCCAACACGCTGACGCGCGCGGGCCTGCGCACGGTGCAGACAATCGGCGTGCCGTCTGACGACCTGGGACTGCCCGAGGTCGACGCGGTCGTGGTGTCCTTGAAGAGCCGCTCGATCGAAGCGGGGCTTGCGGTGACGCGCTCGCGCGCGGCGGACAAATGGCTGCGCGGCCGCGGCGCGGGCCACGTGCTGTTCAAGATCTGCTCGACCTTCGATTCCACCGACGCAGGCAATATCGGCCCGGTGATGGACGCGCTGCGCGACGACTGCGGCGAGGCGATCGTGCTGGTGACGCCGGCCTTCCCGGAGACCGGCCGCACCGTCTATCAGGGCAATCTCTTTGTCGGCGCGGTGCCGCTTAACGAGAGCCCGTTGAAGGACCATCCGCTCAACCCGATGCACGATTCCAACCTGGTGCGGGTGCTGGCGCGGCAGAGCAGGACCGAGGTCGGTCTCGTCAATCTCGGAAGCGTGACGCGCGGTGCGGATGCCGTGCATGCGCAGCTTGCTGAGCTGTCGGCCAAGGGTACCGGCGCGGCGATCATCGACGCCGTGTTCGACCGCGACCTCGAGACCATCGGCCTCGTCGCAGCTGGCCATCGGCTGTCGGTCGGAGCTTCCGGCATCGGCCTTGGGCTGGTGCGCGCGCTGGTCTCTACGGGAAGGGTGAGTCCGAATGTCGCAGCCGCTGAAGCGGGCGCGCCGGTCGGCGGACCGGCGGCGTGTCTGGCCGGAAGCTGCTCGCAGGCGACCCTTCAGCAGATCACGAATGCCGAACGTGTCATGCCGGTGTTGCATCTCGATCCCGAGCAAATTGTCGCAGGCGGCGGCGAAGCGCAGCGCGCGCTCGCCTGGGCGAAGCCCCGGCTCGCTGATGGTCCGGTGCTGATCGCCTCGAGCGCTACGCCGGAGGCGGTCGGCGCGGTGCAGGCGCGGCACGGCCGCGATGCGGCCGGTCACGCCATCGAGCAGGCCATGGCCGATATCGCCGAAGGACTCGTGCAGTCCGGCATACGGCGTCTGGTCGTTGCCGGCGGCGAGACGTCGGGTGCCGTTGTCGATCGCCTGAAGATTCCGGGCTTCCTCGTCGGCGCGGAGATCGCTGCGGGAGTCCCGGTGTTGCGCGCAGTCGGTGCCAAGGAAGGCAGCATGCTGCTTGCCCTCAAATCAGGCAATTTCGGTGGGCCGGAGTTTTTCTCCGATGCGCTTGGACTCATGCGCTGAGCGCAGGGCTCCCTTAGTCCTCTGTTTATTTCTTTCGCGTTCCGTACTCGTACGGAGTCGTAGTTAACATCTGCTCAGTTCCTTTGGTGTTGGATGGCGGCCGCACTCCTTTGGGTTGCAGCTATATCCTGACGCGCGGTCGTGGCCGAAAAGCCCCGGTCCAAGACGAGAGACTGAAGCAATGCTCGCGAAAATTTCCATTCGTGCCAAGATCATCAGCGTCGTGGCCTTTCTCCTGGCCGCGATGACCGGCATGGGTCTGCTTGCCGTCACGAAAATGCAGTCGATCAACGCCAACACGGCCGATATCACCAGGAATTGGCTTCCCAGCGTGCGGGTGCTCGGCGAGATCCGGGCCAACGCCCTGGCTTACCGCGCCATGGTACGTGGTCAACTGTTGGCGGAGACGCTTGAGGAAAAGCTTGCGGCAGAAAAGACGATCGGGGACGTGATCGAGGCACTGGCCAAGTCCCGCAAGCAATACGAGCCGATGATCAGCTCGCCGGAGGAGCGAGCACTGTACACCGAATGGTCCAAGCTGTGGGACGACTACAAGAAGAGTACGGACGATGTCATGGCGCTGTCGCGCAAGGATATCGGCAAGATTCCGCACGAAGCGCTTGAGCTGAACAAAACCGCTGGCAAGATCGGCCAGCGATCGGACGAGGTGCTGAGAAAGGATATCGAGCTCAACAACAAAGGTGGCGACCAGGCTGCCCAGGACGCCGCCGACAGCTATGCCTCCGCCTTCATGCTGGTATCCGTCATTCTCGGCGTCGCACTCGTCATTGGTATCGGCCTCAGCTTCTACATGATCCGTGATGTCTCCGGCGGCATCAATTCTATCGTCGAGCCGATGCAGGCGCTCGGCAAGGGCGACCTGAGCGCGGAAGTGCCGCATCGGGGAGAGAAGACTGAGATCGGCGCCATGGCCGACGCGCTCCAGGTGTTCAAGGAAGCGCTGATCGCCAAGAAGGCGGCCGACGAAGCCGCCGCGCGCGATGCGGAGGTCAAGATCGAGCGCGGTCGCCGCGTCGACAATATCACCCGCGAATTCGAATCCATGATCGGCGAGATCGTGCAGACAGTTTCGTCCGCCTCCACCCAGCTCGAAGCCTCCGCCTCGACGCTGACGGCGAGTGCCGATCGCTCACAGAAAATGGCGACCACGGTCGCGGCGGCTTCGGAAGAAGCCTCCACCAACGTGCAGTCGGTGGCCTCGGCCACCGAGGAAATGGCGTCATCGGTTGGCGAGATCAGCCGGCAGGTCCAGGAATCGGCGCGGATGGCGGGCGACGCCGTCGGCCAGGCCCGCACCACCAGCGAACGCGTCAGCCAGCTGTCCAAGGCAGCCTCCCGCATCGGCGACGTCGTCGAGCTGATCAACACCATCGCCGGCCAGACCAACCTTCTGGCGCTGAACGCGACCATCGAGGCGGCGCGTGCGGGCGAGGCCGGCCGCGGCTTCGCGGTGGTGGCATCCGAAGTGAAGGCGCTCGCCGAGCAGACCGCGAAGGCGACCGGCGAGATCGGCCAGCAGATCACTGGCATCCAGGCCGCCACCAACGACTCCGTCGGCGCGATCAAGGAAATCTCCTCGACGATCGAACGCCTCTCCGAGATATCCTCGGCCATCGCGGCGGCGGTGGAAGAGCAGGGCGCTGCGACCCAGGAGATCGCCCGCAACGTGCAGCAGGCGGCGCAGGGTACCCAGCAGGTCTCCTCCAACATCACCGACGTGCAGCGCGGCGCGACCGAGACCGGCACGGCCTCCTCGCAAGTGCTGTCGGCGGCGCAGATGCTGTCCAACGATTCGAGCCGGCTGAAGACCGAGGTCAGCAAATTCCTGACCAACGTTCGCGCGGCGTGATCGTCGAGTCTCTGCTGTCGTCCTGGACAAGCGGAGCGCAGATCCTGGACCCCCGCGCGAGCGCCTTGGGCTCGTCGCGATTACCCAGGGAGCAGTTTGGCGAAGACTCGTGATCACCGTCTTCGCTCCTCAACTTTTCCCTGGGGTGTGGGTCCCTGGCTTTCGTTCGCCAGGACGACATTGCAGGCGAGGCGCATAGCTGCGATGCTTGTTCCGCAGTGCGGTAGCAGGGAAGTGAATGCTGCGGCGCTGCTTCGCGTTGGCGCTTGCGACGGGGTTCGGGTAAAGGGAAAGAGGAATGCCCGCGGGGGCGGATTCCATCTCTCGCTTGACCTGGAACTGACTGGCGAATGATAGCTCTGGTCCGCATCGCCCTGAGCCGGCCGTACACCTTTGTCGTGCTCGCGCTCCTGCTTCTGATCATCGGACCGCTCGCGGCGCTACGAACGCCGACCGACATCTTTCCGGACATTCGCATCCCCGTGATCGGCGTGGTCTGGCAGTACACCGGCTTGCCGCCGGACCAGATGGCTGGCCGCATCACCACGCCCTTCCAGCGCGCGCTGACGACGACGGTCAACGACATCGAGCACATCGCCGCCAACTCCTACAATGGCTTCGGCATCATCAAGATCTTCTTCCAGCCGAACGTCGACATCCGCACCGCCAACGCGCAAGTGACCGCGATCTCGCAGACACTGCTCAAGCAGATGCCGCCGGGCGCGACGCCGCCATTGATCCTGAATTACTCGGCCTCAACCGTGCCGATCATCCAGGTGGCACTGTCGGGCGAAGGGCTCACCGAGCAGAACCTCGCCGATATCGGCATCAATCAGCTCCGCACGCCGCTGGTCACCGTGCCGGGCGCCGCGATTCCCTATCCCTTCGGCGGCAAGCAGCGTCAGGTGCAGATCGATCTCGATCCGACCGCGCTCCAGGCGCGTGGGCTGTCGGGCCAGGACGTCGCCAACGCGCTTGCTGCGCAAAACCTGATCACGCCGGTCGGCACCCAGAAGATCGGCAGCTTCGAGTATAACATCCAGCTCAACAACTCGCCCCTGAAGATGGAGGAGCTCGGCAATCTGCCGATCAGGACCGTCAACGGCGCGATGGTCTATGTGCGCGACGTCGCGACCGTCAGGGACGGCAACCCGCCGCAGACCAACATCGTCCACGTCGATGGCAATCGTTCGGTGCTGATGATGGTGCTGAAGGCCGGCGCGACCTCCACGCTCGATATCATTTCCGGCATCAAGCAGAAAGTGATCGAGGTCAAGGACCAGTTGCCGGATGCGCTGAAGATCGGCTTCATCGGCGACCAGTCGGTGTTCGTCCGCGGCGCGATCGAGGGCGTCGCCTTCGAGGGCGTGATCGCGGCGCTGCTGACCAGCGTGATGATTCTCCTCTTCCTCGGAAGCTGGCGCTCGACCGTGATCATCGCGGTCTCGATCCCGCTCTCGGTGCTCGGCGCCATCATCATGCTCTCGGCGATCGGCGAGACGCTCAATATCATGACGCTCGGCGGTCTCGCGCTTGCGGTCGGTATTCTCGTCGACGACGCCACCGTGACGATCGAGAACATCAACTATCATCTGGAGCAGGGCAAGCCGGTCGAGCAGTCGATCCTCGACGGCGCCAACCAGATCGTGACGCCGGCCTTCGTCTCGCTGCTCTGCATCTGCATCGTGTTCGTGCCGATGTTCTTCCTCACCGGTGTCGCGCGCTTCCTGTTCGTGCCGATGGCCGAAGCCGTGATGTTCGCGATGATCTGGTCATTCATCCTGTCGCGCACGCTGGTGCCGACCATGGCGAACTATCTGTTGCAGGCGCATGTCCATCACGACGGAGCGCAGCCGAAGTCGCGCAATCCGCTCGTCTGGTTTCAGCGTGGTTTCGAGGCACGGTTCGAGCGCATCCGCGGCGGCTATCGCGGCCTGCTGTCGCTCGCGCTCGCGCATCGCGCGGTGTTCGTGATCGGCTTCCTCTGCGTGATCGGCGCGTCATTCGCACTGGTACCATTCCTGGGACGCAACTTCTTCCCCGCGGTCGATGCCGGCAATATCCTGATGCATGTCCGCACCCAGGTCGGCACCCGCGTCGAGGAGACCGCCAACCAGCTCGCCGACGTGCAGAAGGCGATTCGCAAGCTGATCCCGGGTGAGATCGAGACGCTGACCGACAACATCGGCATGCCGATCTCCGGCATCAACATGACCTACAACAACACCGGCGTGATCGGCCCGCAGGATGGCGACATCCAGATCAAGCTGAAGGAGGGTCACAAGCCGACCGAGGAACATGTGCGTGTGCTGCGCGAGCAATTGCCACGTCTGTTCCCAGGCGTCAGCTTCGCTTTCCTGCCGGCCGACATCGTCAGCCAGATCCTGAACTTCGGCGCTCCGGCGCCGATCGATTTGCAGATCCGTGGCGCCAATCTCGAAGCGAACTTCGCTTACGCCAACAAGCTGCTTGCCAGGGTTCGCCGCATTCCCGGCGTGGCGGATGCGCGCATCCAGCAGTCGCCGAACAACCCGACCTTCAACATCGACGTCGACCGCACCCGCGCGCAATATGTCGGCCTGACCGAGCGCGACGTCACCAACAGCCTCGTGGTCAACCTCGCCGGCTCCTCGCAGGTCGCGCCGACCTACTACCTCAACCCCGACAACGGCGTGTCCTATTCCATCGTGATGCAGACGCCGCAGTATCAGATCGATTCTCTGAGTGCCCTCCAGACGCTGCCGATCACGGCTGCCGGAAATTCACAGTCGCCGATCCTCGGCGGCATCGCCGACATCAAGCGCTCGACATCGAGCGCGGTGGTGTCGCAATACGACATCCAGTCGCTGGTGCAGATCTTTGCGACCACGCAAGGCCGCGACCTCGGCGCGGTTGCAACCGATATCCGCCAGGTGATCGCCGATACCGCCAAGGAGGTGCCGAAGGGGTCTTCCGTCGTGCTGCTCGGCCAGGTGCAGACCATGAACAGCGCCTTTGCCGGGCTGCTGTTCGGCCTGTTGGCGGCCGTGGTGCTGATCTATTTCCTGATCGTCGTGAACTTCCAATCCTGGTCCGACCCGTTCGTGATCGTCACCGCGCTGCCGGCGGCGCTCGCTGGTATCGTCTGGATGCTGTTCACGAGCGAGACGACGCTGTCGGTGCCTGCGCTGACGGGCGCCATCATGTGCATGGGCGTGGCGACGGCGAACAGCGTGCTCGTCATCTCGTTTGCCCGCGAGCGCTACGAAGAGCTCGGCGATCCCGTCGCAGCGGCGCTGGAAGCCGGCTTTGTCCGGTTCCGCCCGGTTCTGATGACGGCGCTCGCCATGATCATCGGCATGGCGCCGATGGCGTTGGGGCTGGGGGAGGGCGGCGAGCAGAACGCACCGCTCGGGCGCGCCGTGATCGGCGGCCTGATCTTCGCGACCTTCGCCACGCTGATGTTTGTTCCCGTGGTCTTTAGTATGGTACACAAGAAACAAGGCGCCAAGGCCGCCGCCGCTGCCTCACCGGAGAAGCCGCATGCCGTCCACTGAACCCCGCTCGCCGGTGTCGCGCCGGAAACTGGGCATATTTGGCGTCGTGGCGCTGATCGCGGCGGGTCTCGTCGTCGGCACTGGTATCCGCGCCCGCGAGGAGCAGGGCTCGAAGCTGAAGCAGTGGACTGACGACCAGGCCATTCCAAGTGTCGCGGTGACGCTACCCAATGCCAAGGTACTCAACGCCACCATCGACCTGCCGGGCCGGCTGGAAGCCTACTACCGCGCGCCGATCTTCGCCCGCGTCTCGGGCTATCTGAAGAGCTGGAGCGCCGACATCGGCACTCGCGTCAAGGCAGGGCAGGTGATCGCCGAGATCGAGGCGCCCGACCTCGACCAGCAACTCCTGCAAGCCCGCGCGGATCTCGCCAGCCAGCAGGCGAGCGCGAGGCTCTCGGAAGCGACCTTGAACCGGCGCAAGACGCTGGTCGCCTCCAACTTCGTCTCCGCCCAGGAGATCGACGAGCGCACCGCCGATCTTTCCAACAAGAAGGCTGCCGTCAATTCGGGCCAGGCCAATGTCGAGCGCCTCGAGGCGCTCGCCGGCTACAAGAAGATTACTGCGCCTTTCGACGGGGTCGTCACTGCACGAGACACCGATGTCGGCGCGTTGATCAATGCGGGCGGCGGCTCGGGCCCTTCGATGTTCGTGATCTCAGACATCACCAAGCTGCGCGTTTACGTCAGCGTGCCGCAGAATTATGTGCCGGCGATCAAGATCGGCGCCAAGGCCAGTATCACGCTGCCGGAGTATCCGAACCGGACCTTCCCGGCGACGGTTGAAGCCTCCTCGCAGGCCGTCGACGTCTCCTCGGGCACCACGCGCATGCAGCTTGGGCTCGACAATTCCAGCGGCGAGCTGATGCCCGGCGGCTATGCCAGCGTGAAGCTGCACTTGCAGCGTGATTCCGCGCCGCTCAGCATTCCCGCAAGCGCCCTGATCTTCAACGGCAGCGGCCTGCGCGTCGCGACCGTCACGCCCGACGACAAGGTGGCGTTCAAGACCGTGACCATCGCGCGCGATCTCGGCCGCGAGATCGAGATCGCCTCCGGCATGGCTCCCGACGACCGCGTCATCACCGCGCCGCCCGACGGCCTCGCCGACGGCGACCAGGTGCGGGTGGTGAACGGTGGCGCCAAGGGCAAGCCCGCCACCGCGTCCGAAAAGCAGGCGCCGAGGAGCTAGGGTGGTCTCGTGCCCCGGACGCAGCGCAGCACGAAGTGATGCGGTGCTGAGCCGGGGCCCACTTGCCAAAGCGCAGCCTGTTGCCCATCTGGGTCCCGGCTCTGCGGAGCAGCGCTAAGCGCAGCACCGCGTCCGGGACACGAGAACTAAAGCGGGATGGGGTTAGGTTGAATCGATTTGGGATTCCCAAATCAGCTTGTTTCTGATTCACCATGCTGGCT
>NZ_JBANBK010000116.1:0-21212 GCF_053572325.1 Bradyrhizobium sp. UFLA05-112
CGGCAAGGGCATCATCCCGACCCCGATCAGCATGGACGAGCTTGAGGACATGCTGATGGAGCACGGTATCATGAAGCCGATCGACGAAAGTCAGGTCGGCAAGACTGCTTCCGAGCTCGCCGCGCTGTCGGCGTAACGCGGACCTCACATTCGGCGTGCGTCGAGAAAACGTCGGCCCCTAACGCGCACAGGACAATTCGAAGGGATATTCGTATGAGCTTGGCATCCACCAAGAGCGTTGCAGAGATTAAGGCCCGCAACAAGGATCTGATTAGCGAAGTCTTGAAAGTCTACCCTGATAAGACCGCCAAACGGCGTGCCAAGCACCTTAATGTGCACGAGGCTGGTAAGTCCGACTGCGGTGTCAAATCGAATCTCAAATCGATCCCTGGCGTGATGACCATTCGAGGCTGTGCCTATGCCGGCTCCAAGGGCGTGGTGTGGGGTCCGATTAAGGACATGATCCACATCAGCCATGGTCCGGTCGGCTGCGGCCAGTATTCCTGGGGATCGCGGCGCAATTATTATGTCGGCACCACCGGCATCGACACCTTTGGGACTATGCAGTTCACCTCCGACTTCCAGGAGAAGGACATTGTCTTCGGCGGCGACAAGAAGCTCACCAAGGTCATCGACGAGATCCAGGATCTATTTCCGCTCAACCGCGGAATCACCATCCAGTCGGAATGCCCGATCGGTCTGATTGGCGATGACATTGAGGCGGTGTCGAGAGTAAAGTCGAAGGAGTATAACGGCAAGACTATCGTGCCGGTGCGCTGCGAAGGTTTCCGCGGCGTGTCTCAGTCGCTCGGGCACCACATCGCCAACGACGCGGTACGCGACTGGATTTTCGACAAAATCAACCCTGAGACAGAGCGGCGATTCGACCCAACGCCCTATGACGTTGCCATCATCGGCGACTATAACATCGGCGGCGACGCCTGGTCCTCTCGCATTCTCTTGGAGGAGATGGGCTTGCGCGTGATTGCGCAATGGTCAGGCGACGGCAGTCTCGCCGAGCTTGAGGCGACGCCAAAGGCGAAGCTGAACATCCTGCACTGCTATCGCTCGATGAACTACATCTCTCGCCACATGGAGGAGAAGTTCGGCATTCCGTGGTGCGAGTACAACTTCTTCGGCCCATCCAAGATCGCGGAGTCGCTGCGCAAGATCGCGAGCTTCTTCGACGACAAGATCAAGGAGGGCGCCGAAAGCGTCATCGCGAAGTACCAGCCGCTGATGGATGCCGTCGTCGCCAAGTATCGACCGCGGCTAACGGGCAAATCCGTGATGCTGTTCGTTGGTGGTTTGCGCCCTCGGCACGTAATTGGTGCCTATGAAGATCTTGGTATGGAAGTTATCGGGACCGGCTACGAATTCGGTCACAACGACGATTATCAGCGCACCGCCCAACATTACGTCAAGGGCGGCACATTGATATATGACGACGTCACTGGCTACGAATTCGAGCGCTTTGTCGAAAAGATTCAGCCCGACCTCGTTGGTTCCGGCATCAAGGAGAAGTACGTGTTCCAGAAGATGGGCGTGCCGTTCCGGCAAATGCACTCGTGGGACTATTCGGGTCCTTATCATGGCTACGATGGGTTCGCGATCTTCGCCCGCGACATGGACATGGCAATCAATTCCCCGATCTGGAAGAAGACCAAGGCGCCGTGGAAGGACGCTCCGCGTCCGAGCCTTATGGCGGCGGAATAAGCGCGCCGGGCCACAGATCGAACACGAATCCAACAAGGACGCCATGATGCCCCAGAATGCCGAAAACGTGCTCGATCATTTCGAGCTGTTCCGAGGTCCGGAATACCAGCAGATGCTGGCCAACAAACGAGCGCTCTTTGAGAATGCGCATGATCCCGCCGAGGTCGCGCGTATCCGCGAATGGGCCAAAACCCCCGAATATCGCGAGAAGAACTTCGCGCGTGAGGAACTGACCATCAATCCGGCCAAGGCCTGCCAGCCGCTAGGTGCGGTGTTTGCCTCAGTCGGCTTCGAGAGCACGTTGCCTTTCGTGCACGGTTCACAGGGCTGCGTCGCCTACTATCGGAGCCACTTGTCGCGGCACTTCAAGGAGCCGACCTCCTGTGTTTCCTCGTCCATGACCGAAGACGCGGCCGTATTCGGTGGCCTCAATAACATGATCGACGGGCTAGCCAACAGCTACAATATGTACAGACCGAAGATGATCGCGGTTTCTACCACCTGCATGGCGGAAGTGATTGGCGACGATCTCAACGCATTCATCAAGACGTCGAAGGAAAAGGGGTCGGTGCCGGCTGAGTTCGACGTTCCCTTTGCTCATACGCCCGCCTTCGTCGGTAGCCATGTCACCGGCTATGATAACGCTTTGAAAGGCATCATCGAACATTTCTGGGACGGCAAATCCGGATCTGAGCCCAAGCTCGAGCGCGAGCCGAACGAGAAGATCAACTTCATCGGCGGCTTCGACGGTTACACCGTAGGCAACATCCGCGAGATAAAGCGGATCTTCGAATTGATGGGGATTGGGTACACGATCCTGGCGGACAACAGTGAAGTGTTCGACACGCCCACTGATGGTGAGTTCCGCATGTATGACGGTGGCACGACACTGAAGGACACCGCGGACGCCATCCACGCAAGGGCGACCATCTCCATGCAGCAATATTGTACGGAGAAAACGCTACCGTTCATCGAGGGGCATGGCCAGCAGGTCGTTGCGTTTAACCATCCGGTCGGCGTCAGCGCGACCGATGACTTCCTAATGACGCTGTCGCGTATTACTGGCAAGGAAATCCCAGAGGTCCTGGAGCGGGAGCGCGGTCGTCTGGTCGACGCCATGGCAGACTCCAGCGCACACATCCACGGTAAGAAGTTCGCAATCTATGGCGATCCGGACCTTTGCTATGGCCTGGCTGCCTTCCTGCTCGAGCTCGGGGCCGAACCAACCCACGTCCTGTCAACCAACGGCAACAAGGCCTGGGAAGGGAAGATGCAGGCGCTATTTGCCAGTTCGCAGTTCGGCAAAGACTGCCACGCCTATCCTGGTAAGGACCTCTGGCACATGCGTTCGCTGCTGTTCACCGAGCCAGTCGATTTTCTGATCGGCAACACCTACGGGAAGTACCTGGAGCGCGATACCGGAACACCGCTGATCCGCATCGGCTTCCCCGTGTTCGATCGGCACCATCATCACCGCTATCCGGTGTGGGGCTATCAGGGGGGATTGAATGTGCTGGTGAAGATACTTGATCGGATCTTTGAGGAGATCGACAGGAATACCAACGCGGTGGGTAAAACCGACTACAGCTTCGACATTATCCGCTGATGCGGGCGAGTGCCCGCCTCATAGCCGCTTGTCGCGGCTGTGAGGTGGGGATGTAAACACCAGTCGGGCCATCGTCCGTGCTGACCGGAAAACGTCCGCGCAAGGAGAAAACCGTGACTTCGCTGTCGTCCACAATCCAGAACGTCTTCGACCAGGCGGACTGCGTCAAGAACGCCAACAAATCGGAGGCTGCCCGCAAGAAAGGCTGCACCAAGCAGCTGCAGCCGGGCGGGGCCGCCGGAGGTTGCGCTTTTGATGGCGCCAAGATTGCGCTGCAGCCATTTACCGACGTAGCCCATCTCGTTCATGGCCCGATCGCGTGCGAAGGAAATTCCTGGGACAATCGCGGCTCCGTCTCCTCAGGCTGTGATCTCTGGCGCAGGAGCTTCACGACGGACATGCATGAGATTGACGTCGTGTTCGGTGGCGAGAAGCGGCTATACAAAGCCATAAAGGAAATCATTGAGAAGTATGATCCCTCGGCGATCTTTGTCTACCAGACTTGCGTGCCGGCCATGATCGGTGACGATATCAATGCGGTCTGCAAGTTCGCCGCGACGAAATTCAGCAAGCCCGTCATTCCTGTCAATTCGCCGGGGTTTGTTGGTTCGAAGAATCTTGGCAACAAGCTCGCCGGCGAAGCTCTGTTGGAATACGTGATCGGCACGCAGGAGCCCGACTCCACCACGCCCTACGACATCAATCTCATCGGCGAATTCAACCTATCCGGCGAACTCTGGCAGATCAAGCCACTGCTCGACGAACTCGGTATTCGCATCCTGTCCTGCATCTCCGGCGATGGCAAATATCGCGAGGTTGCCTGCTCACATCGGGCTCGCGCCGCGATGATGGTGTGCTCGAAGTCCTTGATCAATGTCGCGAGCAAGATGAGGGATCGTTACGGCATCCCCTTCTTTGAAGGATCATTCTATGGCATCCAGGACTCGAGCGAATCTTTGCGCCAGATCGCGCGCCTGCTGATCGAGCGCGGCGCGCCGACCGAGTTGATAGAACGAACCGACGCCGTAATTGCACGCGAGGAGGCAAAGGCCACGGCTGCAATCGAGCGCTTCAAGCCACGCCTTACCGGCAAGAAGGTGCTGCTGTTCACTGGCGGCGTGAAATCGTGGTCGGTCGTCTCAGCTTTGCAGGAGGTGGGGCTCGAGATCGTTGGCACTTCAGTGAAAAAATCGACCACGGAAGACAAGGAGCGCATCCATAGATTGATGGGCCATGATGCCCACATGATCGAGGATCTGAGGCCGCGTGAAATGTACAAGATGCTCAAGGAAGCAAAAGCGGACATCATGCTCTCCGGTGGCAAGTCGCAGTTTGTCGCCCTGAAGGCTGCGACGCCATGGCTCGACATCAATCAGGAGCGCTGCCACGCCTATATGGGGTATCTCGGAATCGTGAAGTTGATGGAAGAGATCGACAAGGCGCTCTACAACCCGATATGGGATCAGCTCCGAAAGCCCGCGCCGTGGGATGATCCCGACATTAATTGGCAAAGTAAGGCGCCTTTGCAGGTGGATGTGGCGACCGCCGATGTTGCTCCGAATCGGGGCCGCGCCGAAAAGGCCGCTCGCGCTAAGAGAGCCTTCCGCCGCGTCGATCTCGGCGTCATCAAGGATGGCGTTGTCCTTCACGGCTTGACTGCGATCGACGACGTCGCGCAGCACACCGAGGCTTCCGGCATCTGCGGCGCCCGCAAGCAAGCCATCGAGGATATTACCGCGGCCCAGCCTGCGCCCATGCAGCAGGCGGCGGAGTAGGATGGCGAAGCAGGTTCCTGGCCATGGCTATCGTTACCAATTCCAATAAGGCCTGCTCGATCAATCCGCTTAAGATGAGCCAGCCGATCGGCGGCTCTTTCGCCTTCCTGGGCGTTCGGGGCGCAATGCCGCTCTTGCACGGCTCTCAGGGCTGCACGTCCTTCGGTTTGACCCTGTTTGTCCGCCATTTCAAGGAGGCGGTGCCGCTGCAGACCACGGCGATGAGCGAGGTTGCCACCGTGCTCGGCGGGTATGAGAATGTTGAGCAGGCGATTCTCAATATCTACAACCGCACCAAGCCCGAAATTATTGGAATCAATTCGACCGGTGTTACCGAGACCAAGGGCGACGACGTCGAGGCGTTCATTCGTCTTGTTCGACGGAAGCATCCGCAGCTCGAAAAAGTTCCGCTCGTCTACGTTTCGACACCGGATTTCAAGGACGCATTTCAGGATGGCTGGGAAAAGACCGTGGCGCGAATGATCGACGTGCTTGTCGAGCCTGCCGACGCGGTTGCGCCGCGTGACTGCTCGCGCATCAATGTCTTGCCTGGCTGCCATCTTACCCCCGGCGATCTTGACGAACTGCGGACAATCTTTGAGGACTTTGGGCTAAACGCGTCCTTTCTGCCGGATATTGCGGGTTCGCTCGATGGTCACATTCCCGATGAGTTCACACCAACCACGATCGGCGGGATCGGGGTCGACGAGATCGCCACCATGGGGCAGGCGGGCTGGACGATCGGGATCGGAGCGCAGATGAGGCGCGCGGCCGAGGCGATGCAGGCGAGGACGGGCGTGCCGTTCCGGCTGTTCGAGCGGCTCTGTGGCCTCGTCCCCAATGATGAATTCATCACTTTCCTGAGCAAGATCAGTGACAAACCGGTGCCTGCAAAATATCGCCGCCAGCGTGGCCAGCTCGCGGACGCCATGCTGGATGCGCATTTCCATATCGGCGGTCGAAAGCTCGCCATTGGGGCCGAACCGGATCTCTTGTTCGATATCTCCAGTATGCTCTATGAGATGGGCGCGCAGGTGACCGCGGCGGTTACGACGACGGCATCTCCGGTGCTCGAACGCGTCAAGGCTCGAGAGGTCCTCATCGGAGATCTCGAAGATCTGGAGCAGCGTGCCAAGGCGTATGACTGCGATCTCCTGATCTCTCATTCGCACGGCCGCCAAGCAGCAGCACGGCTGAACATTCCATTCTTCCGTGCTGGCTTTCCGATGTTCGATCGCCTCGGCGCGGGCCACCAGATGACGGTTGGCTATCGTGGCACGCGCGAGCTGATCTTTGACCTCGCCAATCTGATCATTACTGACCGCGAGGACAACCGTCAGCCGACGCCGGAAACCTGGCGGAACGCCGATGCGGGTCTGCATGTCGTTCCGTCGCAGCTGAACTGACGCGAATAGAGGAATTACTCAGATGAAAGTCGCATTCGCCACCCAGGATCTGAAGCGCGTCGATGCACATTTTGGCTGGGCCAAAAACATTGCCATCTATGATGTCAAGCCCGAAGGGCATCGCCTGATCGAAGCTATTCAGTTCGATGGCGACTTGAGTGAGGACGGTAATGAGGACAAGCTCGCGCCGAAGATTGAAGCCATCAAAGACTGCGCCATTCTCTACGTTGCAGCGATCGGCGGCTCCGGCGCTGCGCGCGTCGTCGCAAACAACATCCATCCGATGAAGGTAAGCGAGCCTGAAGCGATCGACGATCTCTGTATCAAGCTCGAAGGTGTCTTGAAAGGCTCGCCGCCACCCTGGCTACGCAAGGTACTCGCCAAGGCCCACGAACGATCGTTTGATTTCGAGGACTGAGAGAAGCGACTATGACAGAGGCGGCTGAATTGAGCGAGGCTGACCCCGCGGGGGAGGCACCCTTTGTGAGAGAGCTCGTCAAGATTTGGCGCGCCGAGGACAGCCATGGCGCTTGGGAGGGTAAGAAAGATCTCGAGCTGCTCGAGCCTTATGTTCTCGATAGGGAAAAGCGCCGTGCATTGCCGATCGTTGGCGATCCCGATCCGGACACGATCTGGCGGTTGGAATTGTTCTTCAACGCCGTTGCTGTGTCCATTGAGAAGGCGACCGGCGTGATGATCTCGCCGATGCTGAAGATGCACCATGAAGGCTTTGGCCGCATCGTGCTGATCGGCGGCCGGCTCATTGTCGTAAATAAGCAGCTGCGCGACGTTCATCGCTTCGGTTTTGATAGTCTCTCAAAGCTCGTCGCGGAAGGTGACAGATACGTCGACAGCGCAGTTGAGATGGTCCGCAGGTTCCCGGAAGTTGCGAATTACTGAGGTAACGAATGAGCGATCTTGAAGAACTTAAGGCCGAAATCAAAAAGCTCTCGGCCAAGGCGACCCGGGCAAAGATGGATCTCCACGATCTGGCGGAGGAACTGCCGGTCAACTGGACCTCGATCCCGAGTGTTGCCCAAAAGGTCCACGATGCCTTCGACGAGCTCGAGCGCAAGCGCGAGGATCTCAAGGCGAAGGAAAAAGCATACGGATCCTGACCATGTCATTTGCAACACGAGATGGTCGCGACTGGCGGCCGGAATTTTTGGTATGCATCGATCCCAAGAAGTGCATCGGCTGTGGCCGCTGCTACAAGGTGTGCGGCCGCGAAGTCATGATGCTGAAGGGCCTCAACGAGAAGGGCGAGATGATCGACCTCGAAGACGACGATGACGAGATCGAGAAAAAGGTCATGGTGCTAAGCGATGACGGTGCGTGCATCGGCTGCGGCGCCTGCGCCCGGGTGTGTCCGACCAACTGCCAGACCCACGCTCCGGCTGCTTGAGCGGAGCCATTGCGAGCAGCGAAGCGGAAAATGTCAGGGTCTTTCTGCAGCTGTTAGCGCCAGAAAACGTAAGAAGAGTGCGAGTAGCATTGTTCCTCCTGGCGCAGACGTTAGGATCAGAACGAGTCGACGACGTAGTTGGTCATTTCTCCGAAGTCATCGCGGTTGTGCCCGAGCGATTTGGCATGCGGCGGAGAGCTCGGCGCTTGGAATTCTTGATGCCAGCCTCGGGGCACGACAAGCAAGTTATGGCCCCTCACCTCGGCTACTCGATCCCCTGTTCACATGCCTTCATCATCGCAGCAATCCGAAACCGCTCGTGGATTGCTGCCGGATTGGCGAGCATATCGGCCTCGGCCTTTTTGAAAGCTGCAAGAACGATCTCCGCTTCCTCGCGCGTCAGCGGGACGCGGCCAGCCATATGGGTAGCTTCGGGCACTACGGCCAGGATCGCTTTGCGGTAAGGATGGTTCGCGACCTGGATGAGTTCGTTAGCTTCGAGCTTGCCCCCAAGCATGATTGCGAGCCCGACGACTTCGAGCTTGCGGCCGTCGTTGGTGTTCTTGACCAGCGTGGTCATCTCAATTCTGTCTCCTGTTCGGCAACCCACATATGTCTCTGCAATCCCTGAGCTGCGCCAGACCGTGCGCCTGACTCCCCCGCGCGGGGTGCTACAACCAGACCACGAGGTAATATCCTTGAAGCGAAACGCGTTCGCGTAGATCCGCCATTTGGGAATCTGCCTTGGATCACAGCACGAAGTCGGGCGGGTCTGCCGAGGCCACCAACTGGAATAGACTCCCTCCAACGGCAGGCGCGCTGGAGCTTCAACCTGTCTTCTCCTGCTTCTTCGCGGTGGGGATTCATTAGCGCGGCAAAACCTTGACGGTAATGGGATTCGTAGTAGTCAGCCCGCTCTCCAGCCAGCCGTCTTCAGTGATGAACTGAAATTACACCATCTGCTACCCGGGGCGCCTTGCGCGCCCGTCACGCCAACGGCTTTGGCCGCGTAGGAGAAGAGATCTGGCGCGATAACGTCAGACAGGGCGATTTTCGTTACGGTTCTTCACCGGCTTCATCTTGGCGAGGACTTCCTCGTAGGAGAGTTCCGCATAGGAGGCGTCGACGGACTTGGCGGCATCGAGCAGATAGTCGAGCTTGCCGGCAGTATCGAGTTTCTTGATGTCGTTTTTATCGACGCCGGCGAGATCCATCATCTCCTTCCACACCGTCGACTCGTCACATGGCAGAACGCAAAATGTGATCTCGCCGATCTTGGTGCGGTATTTCGCCAATAGATCAATGTTGTTGCAAAACATGAAGTAGCTGCCCTTCGGGCTTAATGCGCCGTCCAGCACCTTTGCGACATCGGCAAGATAGGCAACGGAATGCAGGTAGCCGGCCAGTACCGGGATCGTGGTCTCTCCCTCGTCCGCGACCGTTAGTACCTGCTCGATCGAATAGTCGGGTGGACGCTTTTCGTCGGCGACCTGGGCCTGGAACCTTAGCGCGATATCGCCGCGGAAGCCGAATCGACCGGGCTTCTTGGTGTCACCCTTCAGCACCGCATTAAGCAAACGGCCTTCCTTATCAAGCCGGCCAAAAACGGTGTTGTCGATCAATGTCATGAAGTCCTCCTCGTCTGATGTGCTGGCGCGGATGTCGCACCGTGTGAACTCACCCCCTATGCAAATTTTTTGCCGTCTGCCCACGTATGCGGCGAACGTCAAAGGCTCCGCTTCGTTTGTGCGGCTTAGGCAGAGATGAGGCGCCGGCCACGACGGTGTCTCGCTCGGGTCCTCCCAGGTCGCAAAGCCTCGTGTCGCAAGCCCGACATGGCTTGCAACGCAAACAGGCGACAATAGCAAAAGCCGAGCATTGTCAGGAGTGCGATCCTTGGCATGGGACTTGCCAAAAGTATCCCGGACCGGCGCTGATGGTGAGTGATAGCGATGATTAATCTGACGAAGAGCGCGGAGAATGCCATGAAGAGCGCGATCTCTGGGGGAGCGCAGGGGACTAGGGGCGTGCGGATCATGGTCGAAGAGGGCGGCTGCGCCGGGTTCAAATACACGATGGGACTTGCCGATGAGCCGAAGCCCGATGAGACCGTGATCGAGCGAGGCGGCATCAAGGTGTTTGTCGACAACAATAGTCACGAGCATCTTGCCGGAACTACGATTGACTTTGTGGCGGCGCTGGAAGGGTCCGGCTTCACCTTTGACAATCCCAACGCAAATTCGAGCTGCTCATGTGGCAAGTCATTCAGCTAGGGCCGGTAAACCAAGAAACGACAGAGATATCAGAAGATGCTTGTCGAGACCGAACGAGCGAGACAATCGGCAGCCGATGAACCCTCCGAACGGGAACAAATCGTTCGCGTTGTGCTCGAGGAAATCCGGCCGAATTTGAAGCGTGATGGCGGAGATTGCGAGTTTGTTGGGATCGATGGTAACAAAATCATGGTTCAGCTCACGGGCGCCTGCGTCTACTGCAAGCTCGCGACTGCGACGCTAGAAGGCATCCAGACGCGCCTCATCGAACGGCTGGGCGAATTCGTCCGCCTGATCCCGGTCGCTGGCCCCGCCAAAGCCCGACACTAAAGAAGGCGTACGGTGCAGCCGGTCTACCTCGATAACAACGCGACGACTCGCACGGATCCGTCCGTCGTCGCGGCGATGCTGCCGTTTTTCTCCGAGCGATTCGGCAATGCCTCGTCCACGCATGCGGTAGGCAGAGAAGTCGCGGAAAGCATCAGAGAGGCGCGCAGGTGCGTGCAGGCGCTGATCGGTGCTGCCTTTGATCATGAAGTCGTCTTCACCTCGGGCGGCACCGAATCAGATAATACAGCGATCCTCTCGGCGCTTGCCGTGCAGGAGCGACGCGACGAACTCGTCACGACGAGTGTGGAGCATCCGGCCGTGCTGTCCCTCGCAGACGAGCTCGGCCGTCGCGGCAACAAATGTCATCTAATTCCTGTCGACCGCTCCGGGCGGCTCGACATTGATGCCTATCGCCGCGCGTTATCCGCCCGTACCGCGATTGTCTCCGTCATGTGGGCGAATAATGAGACCGGAACGATCTTTCCGGTCGAGCTCCTCGCCAAAATGGCGCGCTCGGTCGGCGCACTGTTCCACACTGATGCGGTACAAGCCGCGGGGCGAATTCCGATCGACGTGAAGACCACGGAGATCGACATGCTGTCGCTCTCCGGCCACAAGCTGCATGGTCCGAAGGGCGTCGGCGCGCTCTATGTGCGCAAGGACACCAAGTTCAGGCGGCTGATCTTCGGAGGGCCGCAAGAGCGCCGCCGACGTTCCGGCACCGAGAACGTGCCCGGGATCATTGGGCTGGGTAAGGCTGCGGAACTTGCTGCCTTGGAGCTCGAACGCGAGGCGGGCAAAATAGCCGCGCTGCGCGACCGGCTGGAGCATGGCGTTCTGAAGTTTGGCAATTGCGCCGTGCTCGGCGACAACGAGAGCCGCCTACCTAACACCTCCAATATCGCATTTGAGCATCTCGAAGGTGAAGCAATTATCCATCATCTGAATAGCGCCGGTGTTGCTGTCTCCCTCGGATCGGCCTGTGCATCGGGCTCCATGGAGCCGTCGCATGTGCTTCGCGCGATGAATGTACCATCAGCCTCGTTACGCGGCGCGATCCGCTTCTCGCTGTCCCGCGAGACCACCAGCGAGGAGATCGATCATGTCCTTTTTGTGCTACGAAGTATCATCGCGAAACTAAGAGAGGCGTCACCTACGTGACCGGAGCGGGCAAAATCGACCTCTTGATGCAATGAGTATATACCATGAAAGTTATCATTCGGCGTTCACCTGAAACCGGCCTGTCGATTTACGTGCCCAAGAAGGATCTTGAAGAACCGATCGTTGAATTCGAGCACGAGACGCTGTGGGGCGGATGGATCAGAATAGCCAATGGCTGGGTGCTCGATCTGCCGCCGATGACGAACGACACAACCTTGCCGGTTACGATCAACGCCAAGAAACGTGGCGGCGACAGGGAAGAGACGTGAACGCGCCGGCTTCGCAGATCGAGTTCGTTATTCGGTCGGTTGCCGAAGCCATTCTCGGCAAGGTCGCCGAGAAGCTTCGCAGCGGCAATGTCGTTCCCTATCTCGGGCCCGGCCTAGCTGAGTTGTCGAACGCGAGTGCGCCGATAAATCTGGAGGAACTGGCGGCATTCTTCGGTACAAAGGTGGCGCTGCCAAAGCGCGCGAGAGGGAACGCCTCGGCCTCCGCACAGTATATCGAAACCACGAGGCACCGCACCACCCTGACAGCGATGATGGCGGACGCCTTTAGTGCGCCGATCGAGCCTACGCAGCTACAGCGGTATCTTGGAACGCTGCCGCTGCCACTGATCGTTGACAGCTGGTACGATGGCGCGATGCGAAATGCGTTGGCCGGCCGTCGCAATTGGGGCGAGATCCAGGGAATCACCCGCGCCGGCCTCAGTGAAGATCGCTGGTACCGCTTCTACGACGCCGCAGGCACCGAAGTCGATTGCTCTCTGGCAAAAAAGTGGACAACGATCCTCTATAAGCCGCACGGTGGCGTCGCCCCGGCTAGAAATTTCCTGGTCTCCGACGCCGACTATGTTGAGGTGCTCACCGAAATCGATATACAGACGCCGATTCCCGACGAGGTGAAGGCTCGCCGCGCTGGCCGCAGCTTCCTGTTTTTGGGCTGCCGCTTCAACGACCAGCTCCTGCGCACCTATGCGCGACAGGCGTTAAAGCGCTCGTCCGAGGTCCACTATGCGGTCGTCGAACCCGACGTGCTTTCCAAGAATGAGCGCCGCTTTCTGGTTGACCAGGCCCTGACGCCACTCGCAATTCCGCTTGCACGTGCCATTCAGATCATTTTGGCGGATTAGCGGACGCTTCTCGCATGGTTAGGTGACCAGCAAGTCGCGCAAGTACCCCTCACGGCGTCTCGAAGCCATCTGACCAGCCATCCTTCCGACAAAAGACAAGAAAAAGAGCGGCGATACTTCAATCAACATCGCTTCTCGCACCGCTGCGTGCCGTTTCAATCACAACGCATGTCAGCTTTCCAACACAGGGCGGCGGCAATACGGCACTCGACGCGTTAACTCATTGAACGCAGACACGAAAGACGCCTGCCGCTGCCGTGGCACGCCGGTTGCTGAGACCCGTACCTGGGAAGCTTTTCACACCTTAAATGGAGAAACTGACAGATGGATGCCCCATCGCAACGGGAAGCATCGCGCGGTGCCATCGAGATCGGCAAGATCACGCAGGCGTTTGCCGAACACAAAGGCTGCGGCACCGGTAACCGCAGCGGCACAGCTAGATGCGGCTCGCCGAAAGTCCGCGGCGATTTGCCAGCCGAGACATGGGAGAAGGTGAGAAAGCACCCCTGCTACAGCGAGGACGCGCATCATCACTACGCGCGCATGCATGTTGCGGTCGCGCCAGCCTGTAACATCCAGTGCAACTACTGCAACCGCAAATATGATTGTGCCAATGAATCGCGTCCGGGTGTGGTCAGCGAGAGGCTCACGCCCGAGCAGGCCGCCAGGAAGGTAGTGACTGTCGCCTCTACCATTCCACAGATGACCGTGCTCGGCATCGCCGGTCCCGGCGACCCACTCGCTAACCCGGAAAAGACTTTCAAGACGTTCGAGCTTGTCCACAAGGCCGCACCGGATCTCAAGCTGTGCCTGTCAACCAATGGTCTTGCGGTACCCGATCACATCGACACCATCGCCGAACTCAATGTCGACCACGTCACGATCACAATCAATATGATTGCCCCCGAGATCGGCGCAAAGATCTATTCCTGGATCTTCTACAAGCACAAACGCTACACCGGCGTCGAAGCGGCAGAGATCCTCACCGATCGCCAGCTCCAGGGCCTGGAGATGCTCACTGGGCGCGGCATCCTCTGCAAGATCAACTCGGTCATGATCCCTGGGATCAACGATCAACACCTCGTCGAGGTCAATAAGGCCGTGAAGTCGCGCGGTGCCCTCCTGCACAACATCATGCCGTTGATCTCTTCTCCCAAGCACGGAACCGTGTTCGGTCTAAACGGCCAGCGCAGCCCGACGGCGCTCGAATTGAAGGCGCTGCAAGATAGCTGCGAGGGTGAGATGCGCATGATGCGCCACTGCCGACAGTGCCGTGCTGATGCTGTCGGACTTCTCGGCGAAGACCGCAGTACCGAGTTCACCACCGAAAAGATCATGGCTATGGATACCAAATACGATGTCGAGAGTCGCAGCGCTTATCAAGACAAAGTTGAGAAAGTTCGCGCAGCCAGAGCAGAAGTCATGCGCGCGGCCGCTGCGGAAATCCATGATGGATCCGGCGACATTAAAGTGTTGGTGGCCGTCGCGACCAAAGGCTCGGGCCTGATAAACGAGCACTTTGGTCACGCCAAGGAATTTCAGATCTATGAGCTCTCTAGCGGCGGCACCAAATTCATAGGCCATCGCCGCGTTGATCTGTATTGTCAGGGTGGCTATGCCGAGGATGGAAAGCTCGAGACCGTCATCCGCGCCATTAATGATTGCCACGCGGTGTTCATCGCCAAGATTGGCGGCTGTCCCAGAGCCGGCCTGATCAAAGCCGGCGTTGAGCCAGTCGATCAATACGCGCATGAGCTTATCGATAGGTCGACGCTCGCCTGGTTCAAGGCCTATCTCGGCAGGGTTAGCAGTGGTGCCATCAAACATGAGGAACGCGGCGATGCTGCAATCCGCCAGGGCGCGTTGATTTCCGCGGCATGAGAGAGGGCAGAAACAATGCCGTTCAAGATCATCGCCTCTCAGTGCACGAGCTGCTCGGCGTGCGAGCCGGAATGTCCGAACGTCGCGATCGCGGAGAAGAATGGAACATTCATGATTGATCCTCAAAAATGTACCGAGTGCATCGGCCATTTTGACGAACCGCAATGCGTGGCGGTCTGCCCAGTCGACAACACCTGTGTCGTCGACACCTCGCTTGCGCGCTACCAGGCGCGCGCTTGAGCGAAAGACAGGACATGAACTTTTGGAATATTCGAGTGGTGCGGCGAGCCATCCGAATGATGCTCCAAGCCGGCGGGTCCGCCGGCTGCGACCTTTGCCTTGCGATTAGCCCGAGCGGATGTTCCGGGCTTGCCTGCGGTGCCAGTCCGCCTGAAAAGCCGCGGGTCCCGGATGGCCTGGTCGAGCGCACGGAGGGTCCGCTGCCGAACGACGGTGTGACCATCGATTTCGTCGATATGCCGAAGCGTATAGGGCTCGTGTTGGAAGATCGTAAGCAGGTCTCCCGCCCGCACGATTGATTGCAATAGGCGACCCGCGATGCCAGATGCTCTGTTCAGCCCACAATCCGAGATCAACGAGGCGCTCCTCACCAGCACCTTGCTTGGACCTGGGCTGCCCAGCGAGGCCGAGCACCACCTATGGCAAGCGAGCCTCTCCTATCACGTTGATGAAGTCGCCGAAAACCATCTGCGAGAGGCCGAGGCGCTCGCCCCGGGCCACGCGGCAGTGCTGATCGGCCTCTTTCGTTTCCATTTCTACAAGGCGCAGCTCGCCGAGGCGCTTCAGGTCGCCAAGCGGTGCATTAGCAAGGCGGCCGAGATGAACAATCTCTCGTCCGACTGGCACCTTGTCCGCGCCCATGATGCGGAGTTCGGTCGATATGACGATATTCTGCCGCGCTTCTTTCTGTTTTCGCTGAAAGGATACGCTTATTTGCAGATGCGCCTCGGTCAAACTGAGGAAGGGCGGATAGCCGTTCAAAAGCTTCTGGAGCTCGATCCCACCGACAAGATCGGCGCCAAGGTCCTCCAGCGTGTGCTCGAACGCATGGGGCAGGAAGATGACTAACAACATCGACGAGGCAAGAAATTGGCAGGGCGATCAGATCGATTGCGCCTGCTGTGCGCATATTGCTCTGAATCGCACTGGCTGCTGTCAACTCAAGCATGCTTGCGTCAACGACCGCTATGCCCGACGTATCGACCGTTTCTTCGACCGGAATCCGGGTCTCGCCGACGCCTACCTCGCTCACCCGCATTTTGAGGTACGCGCGATCGCGGCGAGATTCGCCAGCGTCTTTCTGCTGCCGCCGTTGCTCCACGATCACGATGAAACCGTACGTTGTAGCGCCGTCCGTCGTCTGCCCAAGCGCTTCGCTGTGCAAGTTCGCAACGACCCTCATCACGAAGTTAGGATGTGGGTCGCGACACTGCTTGAAGGTGACGAACTGCTGCCGATGGCCTCGGATGAATATTACTACGTGCGCCTTGTCGTTGCGCGGCGGATCACGCCCTTGCTACTCCGCGGAATGACCCACGACGAGGAAGCAGAGGTCCGTCGCGAGGTGGCGCGACGCCTCCCGGAGGAATGGTTGCTCAGCATGGTCGATGACCGTGACGCATTGGTGCGGTTGGAGGTCGCTCAACGCCTGTCGGCGCAGTTATTGTCGCTTCTGCGCCACGACCCGGATTGGCGTATCCGGCATGAGGTAGCAAGCCGGATTTTGCCGTCCGAACTCATAGGCCTTGTCGATGATCCATATAGCCTGGTGCGCGAGGTCGCGCGCTCGCGACTTGCCCTGTAGCTGGGACAAGAACAAGGGAACTCCGGCATGAACAATATTGTTGCTGACGATGACATCATCGAGCTGACGGCGCCACCCTTCTTCGACTTTGGAGAGAAGGTGCGGGCTAACCGCACCATCCGCAATGACGGCACCTATGCCGGCAAAGAGATCGGCGACATCCTGGCCAAAAAGGACGAGGTCGGCTACGTCGTATCGATCGGCACTTTCCTGCAGCGCTTTTACATTTACGGCGTCGAATTCATCGAAAGTGGAAACCGGGTCGGCATGAAGCGCAAGGAGCTCGATCCTGTCATCCCACGCGACGAAGTCGAGGACCTGCCTTTGCGGGAGGCAATATCACGATGATTGAATCCAGCCCGGCAAAATATCAGCGCGGCCAACGCGTCAAGGCGATGTTCGACCTGATCAATGATGGGTCCTTCCCCAATGCTCCAGCGCAAGGAGTCCTGGTCAGCCTCGGTGACATCGGCGAGATTGTCCAAGTCGGGCGGCACACGGAAGCAAACCTGCCGATCTATCTCGTTGAGTTCGGTGAGCGGTTGGTGGTCGGCTGCCTCGAAAGAGAAATTGGGCTGATCTAGGATATCGACGCGATGCACGCCGCCTTAGGCACAAATCCAGGGCTACCCACGCACCCTAACGACATCGATCGCAGGCGAATCGAGCGCGCGCTTAAGTCGAGAGAACGCTATCGTTATGTCTCGGCGAACATCACCGGCGTTGCCGGCGGCTACTTGATTGAAAGTCCATGCTGCTCACGCAACATTGACGTTAAGGGCGGCACAATTGACGTGGCCATGCTGCACCACGACGGGGCAAGCGCCACCTGGCAGCTGTTCCGAAAGGATCACAAGCATGGCGTCTGGAAGCTGCACTCGACGCACCAGCGCCTGGCATCGGTTACTGATCTCTTGAACACCGATCCGGAACGCGTGTTTTGGCAATAAGGACCCGCTCGATGGCTTTGGGAGCAGACGAAATTGCGGACATCGAGCAGACGCTCGCGTCATTCGATGATGCTGCTCGAGCCTCTGCGACGTTGCGAAAGAGGTACCCGCATCTCGACTGGGTCCGCTGCGACTCCTCCGACTTCACCGAAACACCTTTTCGCAGTGCCGGGCAATTCGACCTGCATTTGCTCGATAGTGCTGATCGTTGTGCGCGGATCACGGGCGATCCGACACGGGCGACCGGCATTGTGCTGGTCAAGCGCACGGTCGAGCCGTGACCCGACCAACCCTAGCCAATGGCTGCGTTGCAAAGGCCGACGAAGAGCCGGGGCCAACAAGACTGGAATCGTTGATTCCATTTTCGGACCCAGACATTACCCTGGCCGAAATCGCGGCAGTAGATCGCGTGTTGCGCTCGCCGCGGCTCTCTAACGGCCCGCTCACCGAACAATTCGAGGCAGCATTTGCCGCCTATCTCGGGCGGAATTATGCTGTTGCGGTAGCAAGCGGCACCATCGGCCTTCTACTTTCTCTGAAGGCCTGCGGCATTGCCGCTGGCGACGAAGTGATCGCCTCGTCCTATTCATATCGTGAAGCTGCGCACGCCATCAGCCTGGCGGGTGCGCGGCCGGTATTTGCCGACATCGACTATTGGTCCGGGACGCTCGCACCGCAGAAAGTCGAGGAGCGCATCACGCCAAAAACCCGCGCCATTCTCGCCGGCAACGTTAATGGCCATCCTGCAGCCTGGTCGGAGCTGCGCGCTATCGCGAGAAGGCACAATCTGCTGCTGTTAGAAGATTCCACTGAGGCCATCGGCTCTCGTTATAAAGGCCAACTGGTCGGCACCTTTGGCGATGTCGCCGTGTTTGACTTCGCCCAGCCCTCGCTTCTGACCTGCGGCGAGGGCGGCATAGTGGTGACCAATGATATCGACCTTGCAGTGGCGCTGCGCCGTCACCGGTCGCATCGGATGGATGAGCGTGCTTCCGTTACCGTCGGCTCGGCTGCACCATATCAGGCCGGGATGAGCGATCTCTCCGCTGCGCTGGGGCTTACGCAGCTTAGTCGCATCGATGAGATCCTGGAGCGGCGCCGCTTGATCGAACAGCTTTACACGACACACATGCAGTCGTTTGAAGGCATCAAGCCGCCCTATGTCGAGCCCGATGTGACCGAAGTGAACTGGTTTCTCTATGTTGTCCATCTCGGGACGCGTTTCACGCGCTCCAGCCGCGACGCTATCGTCGAAGATCTATGCGTGGAGCAGGTCGAAGCTGCAGCCTACAGCCGTCCCCTGCACCTGCAACGGCACTATTTCGATCTCGGCTATCGCCGCGGCGATCTGCCGGTGACGGAAAAGATTGCCGATCGCGCCGTGACACTGCCATTTCATACGCATCTCACTGATAGGCAGATCGAATTCATTGTCGAGACCATGAAAGATGCTTCAATCAATGTAGGCGCGGGCGCGGCGATCTACTGAACAGCGGAGAAATGCAGCAGAGAAGACGTGCAAATGACGATGCGGCCGGTGAAAGTCCGCCATTTACGATCGTCGTGACCGTGGTACTCGAGGACGCGAAGAGCGAGTAATCAACGCTTGTCCCGCGTGCCGGGGCTGGGCTCAATATCGGCAGGAGCTACTCAAGTGTGGCCGCGATGACGTGATCTTTGAGATCCAGGCTGGACAATCGATCGCCTTCGTGGCCCTCGATGGCTGCGGCCGGGGATTGGTCGACGCCGCAACGGGAGATGATGTCGGCAATCGACATGTTCTTGTTGTCTCCGCGACAGTCCCTTCGCAGCCTCGTCCAAGGGCAGACATCAGATTGGCATCGGGCGTCGGGAAGCCCCTCCAATGGCCCTCACCACAGTTGGTTTAGTGCTTGCATGAAAGTGTTGGTGAACAGCGAAGTGAGCGATATGGTGATGGCCGGACCGGCAATTGAGGCCCTGATCTGCGAAGTGAGTCCGAGGGTCGGATGTGATCGTGACCAATCTGGGCGGGCACCGGACACGACTGTGGGCACAAATCGTCTAAAGCTTGTGCAGGCAAGAGCCGCATCCAACATCATCGGATGATCTATGCCGCGTTAGCCAGAACAGTGATCGACCACTCGTGCTCAAAATCGCCGCGCCGAAATGAGCCAACTATAAGAAAGACACAATGAGCGATCTAACCGAACAATGCTTTGAGCACTTCAGTTCTGGAGGTGGCATCAAGCCATATTTCGAGTGGCCGATCATCCTGCAGCTTTGTGTCAAAGCACGATTTCCCGCGATTGGGACATCGCTGCCGAGAGTTCCAGCGCGGGTGAGCTCACCACTCTTGACGATCAATGCATTGCGGTAACATAAGCATGAGCGACAGCATGAACGAGTTCGAAGTCCCGCAGCTCTACCGGCATCACGTTTTTGCCTGCCACACTCAGCGCCCACCTGACCATCCGCACGGCAGCTGCGGGGCGGCGGGCGCTCGACCGTTGTGCGAACGGCTCAGCAAAGCGATCGAGGCGAGAGGGCTGACCGATATCGGCTTCACCGCAGCTGACTGTCTCGGCTTTTGCAGCTCCGGTCCTCTGATGGTCGTCTATCCTGACGGCATCTGGTATCGTCCGAGGACTCCTGAAGATATCGACGAGATCGTCGAGTCCCACCTCAAGAACGGCCGCCGCGTCGACCGGCTCGTCATCGTGCTCACGCGGAGTTAGCGTCTCCTTGCGTTCCGCTTGCGGGAGAAGGTGCCATCGGCCGTCTCGGGCCACAGGGACGCCGATGCATAGCATCGGCGATGGCGCGGATAAGGATGTCTCGTTGCACTCGCGCGGAAGAAGTCAGGCGCTGAATGAACGAATCTGCCCTCATGCCAATCCCGGTTGTCTTGCGATAGAGATGGACAGAATTACGTGGATGGAGTGTGCTTCTGACCCTGATCAGCAACAGTTACCAAGTACTTGCGATATTGTGCGGTTGTACGGCAGCTGTCCATACACAGCTTTGAAGCCTATGCCGCGGATCTGTGAGTTTCGTCGCTTTGTAGGCGTGAATCATTCAGCGGAATCGGTAGGTCGTGCGGATCTCAGAACGTAACTTACCGATCAGTGAGAGAAGCGAACGCTTTCGATGTCAACGGCGTGCCGACGCTTCGCTCGGCTACGACATTTTACTGGCGGAAGGCACCTTCGGAGGCCGCTTCCATGCTGGCAGGCGCCTGCTTCGCTCGCTCGCCACTCGGTGCGGCTTCTTTTGCACAGAATCTCCTCGATGGCAGCTTGGCCGCGGTAAGCCAATGGCGACGCTTTCATTCCGGGCATCCCAGTCTGGCCCAAAGAACCTGATTTCCCGCGGGTGTCAGGCATAGCTTGTACGCCATAAGCATCGGCCCGCTGGGATCCTTGTCCTGTTTCTGACGGAACAACATAAACACCGTGCCGGTCGGTCAGGTCTGTCGATTAATTCCAAGCATGGGCAAACGCTTAACGCACGCGCGGCGAATGGCACGCCAGTTGCTACTTAAATGCAGCAACTGCGAGTAGGGGCTGAGGCCACGCCGGCGCTTATGGCGAGCGATGTTCTCCTTCCCGACGCCCGTGTGCCCACGTTTCTGAGAAAAGAAACAAACCCGCGTAAGTCCCGCGCGACAAATTGGCAATCGGTTGATGGAGAGCGACATGTCTTCACTGAGACAAATCGCGTTTTACGGCAAGGGTGGTATCGGCAAGTCGACGACGTCGCAGAATACGCTC
>NZ_JBANBK010000117.1:0-20006 GCF_053572325.1 Bradyrhizobium sp. UFLA05-112
GAGCGTATTCTGCGACGTCGTCGACTTGCCGATACCACCCTTGCCGTAAAACGCGATTTGTCTCAGTGAAGACATGTTGCTCTCCGTCAACCGGTTAATGATCTGCGGACTGCGCTCTCTCTGATCCTATCGCCTAGCGCGCCGCATTGGCAGCTCGGTGAAAAGGCGATAGCCCAGCCCTTGCGTAACGACTTTTGCAACCTGCGTGCCAGCGCCGGCTAGAGGCGAAAAATGGTGTCAGTAGAGATAGATAATAGTGGTGGAGATGGGCATTGTTGTAAGTCTGACATCGGCAAGTTTGACTGAGCGGTCACACACGCCTGTCAGAAACAAAGCAATGCTCGCTTTGTCCGACTAACGAAATCGGTAGTTTTCCTTTTCGGCACGTCAAGATACGGAGCTTGCTCGATGTGTATCAATCAATACACCGAGGGTATCATGCACTTCGCGACCGAGGTTGATGCGAGCCGAGACCGTCCGACCGTCTTCCTGATCGAGCGCGAACAGGTGGTACGTTCCGCGCTCGACTACATTCTGCGCGAACGCTATCAGACACATGCTTTTTCCTCTGTGAAAGAGGCCATGACCTGTCCCATAACAGCTCCCGACGCGATGTTGCTGGGTATTGCTATCCTGCGGGAGCGAGGCGACGCGGTCCTGGCAGAACTTGGCAACGTCTTTGCGCATGCTAAGATCCTGCTCATCGCGGAACGGAATTCCGATCCTGTGGTACGGGCCGGGCTTGAACGGGGCGCACACGGCGTCATCCGCAAGCCAATCTCCTACGATTCCGTCTGCAGTGCCGTCAGCATAGCTCTCGGTGCATCGGTCGCTCCTGATAAGCCATCCCGTCTCATTCGCATCGCGTTCGATAGGAGCTTCTAGCCCAACCTTCGATCGGCCAAAATTGTTTCGACCTGCGCCCCTCTCGGGATGCTCGCGAATGGCTTGCAAGATCGGCCGGAACAATCGCGCACGCCTTTTTCAGCTCCGGCTGGCAGTCCTGGATACGGACAGCGAGCTGAAATTCGCCCTTGGGATAATCGACGCGCCCCTGGGTGGGCTCAATCATGACCAGCCAGCCACAACGGGCGTCAAGCCGCCAGCCAGCGCGCATGCGCCGACAATCCTTCGACTGAGCCCGTCGGCGGCGACATCTTCTTGGACATCTTCAGGCGGGGACGCATGTGTCCTCGATTGGACAGACGACCGCACATTGCGGCGTATCGCAATGTCCCTCGCACTCTGTGCACTTTTTCGGATCGATCACATAAATGTCGCGCTTTAGGCTGATCGCGCCGTTCGGACACTCGAACTCACATGCACCGCAAACCGAGCATTGCGAGGCGACGATCTTGTAAGCCATGGATTGCGACTCCTAGGAGATAAATGATGCCGTTGGATATCCCCTTTCAAGCCGCGTGCCACATTCCAGACACTTGAAATCCCGATATCACATGTGGCTGCGACGGTCGTCGTGAGCCATACAGCACGTCACACCCGTGGTGACCCCACCGGAAATGTCTGACCTCAAGAGCGAAGGTCTTGAGCCCGCACCCGATCTGCGCGATGCCACGACGAATTGGCGTGGCCTCTCGAACCCGCGCGGGTCTTCGGGTACGCCCGACCTGGCGTGGACCCGCGCAAGCGCGACGACCTTGGCCCCCATTTCGGACTCCGCACCACTGTGGGTTATGTAGACAGTCATACCCACGCTGTCGACTTACCGACAACGGCTTCGTCGCCTTCGTCCAGTTTCTAGCGGATATCTCCAATTAATCTCACGCGACTTATCGACGTCATCCGCGCCGCAATATCACACGTGCTGTCCGCCATTGATCGGCACTTCCGCACCAGTGACGTAGCTCGCCGCGCTCGAGCAGAGGAAGAAAATAACCTTGGCAACCTCGTCCGGCGTGCCGACACGGTGCAGCGGTATAATCGGCGCCAACTTTGCCTCGGTTTCCGGCGACAGGATATCGGTCTTGATCTCGCCCGGCGCAATCGCATTGACCCGAATTCCAAATGGAGCGTAGTCATGCGCCATCTCGCGCGTGAGGCAGGCGAGCGCTGCCTTGGAGGTCGCATAGGCAGTACCGGCGAACGGATGCACGCGACTGCCGACAATTGACGTGACATTGACGATCGATCCGGATGCCACTTTCAATTCTTCGAACAGGCCTTGAGCAAGTAGAATAGGCGCGACCAGGTTGACGTGAAACACGCTCATCCAGGTTTCGATGGATGTTGTTAGGGAGTTCAATCGACTGCCGTCGGGCGCCTTTGGGGAGATGCCGGCATTATTGACCAGCGCGTGGATCGGCTCTCCGTTGAGCCTCTGCTTGATTTCGGTGATCGCGCCGGGCAATGCGCGATGATCGCTCAATTCCACCTGGACGTGGTTATTGATGCCCGACTCCCAGGGACATCGACTGCGATCAAAAGGCTGCCTAGAACAGGAGATGACTCGCCATCCGGCTTCCGAGAACAATCTACCCGTCGCATGACCAATGCCGCGCGAGGCGCCGGTTAGTACAAGCGTCTTCCCCTCGCCACCTCGTGCACGCGACCTATCGTCGTGAAACGGACAGAGCGCGAGATCCGGCACAGGGGTTCGATTAACAACACCGTCTCCATCTAATCCATGAAGGGGCAAGCGAGCTCCTCGAGACTTGGTGAGATACGCAACGTCGTCACCGATGCAAGGAAGTTTGCAACAATTAGGCCAGTGCAGGTAGATGCACGATAAGATTCTAGGATGTCGGCTTTTGCGACATCATCACCGGATTGAAGCAAGAGCTTATCGTCCTTCAATCCACATCCTGTGCTGAAAACGGCGCGCTTGGCAGCGGACCTCACGAGCTGTGTTCTCTCTGGAGGTCCTTACATAGTCGCTGTGCTGCTTGAGACGCCCGTCAAGGCGCACCAACCGTCCTATAACAACGATACTTTGCGAAGGGGCTTTCACGCATCGCAGCTCGCGAAGCCAACCGAGGCGCCCGGCGCACTTTCGCCATCCGTAAAATGCGCCGGGTCCCGCCTCTGCACCATCAGTACATCCGTGATGATGCTGCTCTGACTGACGCGAGTAGCGTGGCGAAACTGAGGCCATTGGGAGCGGCGCTACAGCGCCACAACATAATTTACGCAAGCGGCTCGAACGAGCTTGAATCGCACGTAGCGTGAATTTGTATGATCTCTGATTCCGCGTTTGCACGCCAATACGAACCGGCTAGTTATACCGACGCGAGAGAGCGGCCAGGAGGGCCGCCATCCTCTCCCACGCCTTAGATACACAGCCCCCGGTAAACCAGAACTCCACTCGATTGTCGTGCATGCGCGTTCTGATGGACTATCATACGCAAGCGAAGTCACTGGACGATTCCAGCGTTGCAAGCAAAACTCCCGTGGCCTCTTTAGCGGCGATAAATCCCCTGCAACTCAGCGCAGTCTCCTAAGATCACCCGAAGCTCGCTTGGAAGCCGCCAATTCAGTTCGACATGGCGCTTGCTTCGTACGACGCAGAATCGCCCAGTGCGCATCTGACGTAGATCGCAGCTTGATAGAATTATTCCGACGGCCATCGCTTGATCTGGATTTTCATCGGATATCCGTAGGAGCGTGATTAGGGCCCCGATCCAGAAGGCTGTTAACACCATGACAACGTCGTCTTCGACCAAGACCGAGACGGCTATCCTCAGTTCACTTCATTGTCGTCGTCCGACAGCCCGCTTTAGTCTTCGCCGATTTCCTCGGCGGACCGGTGATGGCGGGCGAGGCAATTGAGCGCGTCGATGTACACGATCGAGCAGTCCCCAGATCATTCATGAATTTCCACGAGAGCAACGGGGCGATGGATTCCTTCTTCCTTAAGCCCATAGGCTCTCTGGGGTGAGGATCTCGAACGGCACGATCCGCTGCTCGATTGACGCTGTGTCTCGACACTCGACCAAGCGCAACATCACATCAATCAGCTCCTGGGGCATCTTGTCCAGGGGATGGCATATGGATGCGGTAATCAGTCCTTCGTTCATTCCTTTGCGTGTTTCAGGTCCTACATCCCTGCAGACGATGCGGATTTTCCGCCGTCGTTCGACAGGCAGCTCGCGCAGCGCGCGTAAGACGCCCGAAATACCTCCGTCATTGACGAAGATGCCTCTGAGATCCGGATTTTTGGCAATCAGTTTGCGGACGACTCCATGGTCGTTCCCGTGCTCTTCCTGAATCAGTAGTGTGTCGCTTACGTCAAAGTCCGGGGCATGCTCGCGCATGTAGGAGCGGAAACTTGCGGCTGAAATCTCCTCGCACTGATAGCGGTTTCCGCCGATCAGGGGAACTACCTTGCCTAACTCGCGGACCGTCTGCTTGATGAACCAAGCTGCTGTCCGACCGGCCATCCAGTTGTCAGTCCCCACAAAGCCTGCCCGGCTCGCGGCAGAGAGGTCAGTAACGTAGGCGACGACCGGAACGCCTATGGCCCGCAATTCGTCGATCGCCTGACTGACCAGCGGATGGTCGGCGGTGATGATAGCGACGGCGTCGCTTTGTTTCCCAAGGCTCAGGAGATTGGTAGCGACGGCTTCCGGGGCCAGGTCGTCCTCGAAGAGCACGTTCGCCTTGATAACGGTATCGGTGCGCCGAGATGCGGCGGCAACGATTCCCGCGGCCCACACCTGGTAGAGCGGCCGGTGCGACTGTTGCATGAGAAAGCCAAGCCTCCGGTGAGGCTTCATGCGCTTGCGCAGCGTGCCCAAGCCGTAAAAGCCAATTTTCTCTGCTGTTTCCGCGATACGCTCGGCGGTTTCGGAGCGCACCGTGGCGCCACCATGCAGGAGCCGATTTACCGTCGACACACTCACGCCGGCTCCCTGCGCCAAGTCGGCGATCGTTGGCCGTTTCATCGCTATCTCCTGGATGCGTCATCAGTGGCCGTCGTCAGCGGGTGACCCATTCCGCGCAAGCGTCTCTCCTCGGAGGCGTCTTCGCGATGTGCGAAGTGATGTAGAGACTGCCTCCGCATTTGCGTACCGAGCAACACGCGTCGAGCCGGCCTGGTTGATAGTCCTTGCGAGCAACGGCGGCGCGACGGTCACGAACTTGGCAAGTGGACTTGCGCTACGATCGCTTACAAAGGTGGAAGCGAGGGTGACTGACATGGTTCGGCGTGCCCGAGTACGAGCGCTCATCAACGCGTAAGCGCGGGACTTACTGCTCCCACGAGCCTGCTGCGGATTCGATGTACACATCCGATCTACGACGAGCGAGCTGTCGAACGCCCCTTCCGTTACCCATCCTTCGGCTTATCAGCCGTTGGTATCCGGTCGCCGGATTCCGGAGAATTCACATTTGTGGTCACATCAAGCACGCAAGGTAGGTAGCGGTCACGACGCCGAAAACGTAATTCTAGGGCGGCATAGGCGCATCCGAAGCTGGCAAAGAAGATGGAAAACAAAATGAAGAGGAGTGGAGCGCTTTCCTCTCTCCACATGCACTGTGAGAACGCCATATATTGCGGCCACCTTTGGTCAGGTCGGGAGGACCTACGATATAGTCTACAATCTGACGTTACGTGCGATTCAAGCACCGTCGGCCGCTGCGTGAGAATTCTGCAAGAGCTGAGCTTTGGCTCACCGGGGCCGCCTAAGGAAGCGCTGCCAGAAATGCACTGTCGATATCTAGTCATCTGGAATACAAGTTCGTCGCATAAAAGATCGCTGGGGGCTCTGAAGGAGAGCGCTTGTGGCGAATGCAGGTATGAGAGGACGGCCGACCGCGCCGTTGGTGCTGAGTCAGCAGGAGCGGACGTACTTGGAGAGGCAAGTTCGTCGTCATCGTGTTACCCGCTCGCTATCTGAGCGGTGCCGCGCGATACTGCGGTGTGCGGATGGCCTGCCAAGCAAGTCCGTGGCTACCGAACTCGGGCTCCATGAGCACACCGTTGGCAAATGGCGCCGCCGATTTTTGAGGGATCGCTGCGATGGCCTGCTCGACGAGGGCCGCCCTGGCCGCCCTCGCACCATCAACGACGATCAGGTTGCCGCGGTGATCGAACGAACGTTGCGGACGACGCCAGCCGACGCGACGCACTGGTCGATCCGCTCGATGGCTGCGGAAACCGGTTTTTCCCACACCACGATCCGCCGAATGTGGGCGGCGTTCGGGTTGCAGCCGCACCGTAGCCAACATTCAGGCTGTCGAGCGATCCGCTGTTCGTCGAGAAGATGCGCGATATCGTCGGCCTTTACCTGTCCCCGCCGAACCGAGCCCTTGTCCTCAGCATCGATGAGAAAAGCCAGATTCAGGCGCTTGATCGCGAGCAGCCGGTCTTGCCGATGATGCCTGGCGTGCCGGAGCGTCGCACGCACAGCTATGTGCGGCATGGCACGACCTCGCTGTTTGCGGCGCTCGACGTCGCCTCGGGTTCGTCATCGGCAAATGCTACAAACGCCACCGGGCGGTTGAGTTCTTGAAGTTTCTAAAAGAGATCGATGCTCAAGTTCCTGAAGGGTTCGATGTCCATATCGTCATGGATAACTACGCCACCCACAAGACACCCAAGATCAAGTCGTGGCTCGCCCGACGGCCGCATTATCAAGTCCACTTCACGCCGACTTCCGTGTCATGGATCAATCAGGTCGAGCGCTGGTTCGCTGAACTCACCAGAAAGCAGATCCAGCGAGGTGTTCATACCTCCGTCAGGCAGCTCGAGGCCGACATCCGCACCTTCATTGACCTGCACAACAGAAACCCAAAGCCCTTCAAATGGACCAAGTCCGCAGACCAGATCTTGGCTTCCGTCAAACGCTTCTGCCACAAAGCCCAGCAGACTTTATGTGGCGAACTTTAGATTCACGTGACTAGACTAGCTAGTATGTTCATGAACAGGCAACATGGTAAGTTCATCCTGTCCTACAGCCACGATCTTATCGACCGAAAATCCGTTGAATCGCGTCATTTTCGTGTAGGCGCCCACATTCTGGAATTCAATCCAATCGCCTTCGCTCAAATCGCGTGGCAGTGAATACGAGAATCCAAGCCTGTCCATGCCGTCGCAAGTTGGGCCAAAGATGATGAAGTCCTGCCACTCCTCAGTCTGGATTGGCTGTCCCCCACGCCAAGCGCGGGCGGGGAGCAGAAAATATTGTCGGGCAGGTGAGAGCCCGCTGTAGATGCCCGCGCCGCAGTAGAGCGCCCCGCCTTTTCTTAAGATCACTCGGCAAAACAAAGAAATGCTATCATGAACCAGTGCTCGTCCGGGCTCGCACAAGAGTTCAACACGCTTTAGTGCATCCGTTCCGCGCACAAGTTTCGTGATGTCGGAGAGCATGCTCAAGGGAGAGTGATAGGGGACGTTCAGATAATGGCCGGGAAAGCCGCCACCAATATCGAGCGCTGTGGGAGCCGGAGAAACAGCTTCTATAATGTCGACGGCCGCCCGAATGCCATGCAGATAGGGATCGACAACGATCGTTTGGGAACCTGGGTGAAAGGACAAGCCCGTGGTCCAGCGCGATTGCGCGTTGACGAGACCCAGCAGACGGCCTGCTTCGGCCGGCGAGACACCAAACTTGTCGTTTAAGTCTAACATGGCGCACGTCCCGCTACACTTGAACCGGACGTAGATTCGTATTTCCGGATCATGCGACGGCAGGACCTCGAGGAGCTTCCGCAGCTCGGCTTCGCAATCGATGACATAGTCGCGAACCCCCAGATCCCGGAACGTCCGTTCGATATCGCGACGAGATTTCACGGGATTCATGAACCATGAACGGGCGCGGGGAATAGTCGAATTAACAAGGTGGGCTTCGGCCAGCGACGCCACGTCGAATCCGGCCACTCCGGCGCGAGAGATCGCGTGCAGAATTTTGGGCAACGGATTCGCCTTCACCGCATACAGCACGCGTCCTGAGAAATGCTGCGTGAATTCGCGCGTGACGGATGCAAGACGCCCCTCATTGAGCGTATAGAAGGCATCAACTTCCGCCGTTTCCAGTGACCTTACCAAGCTCATATTGCACCATTCCTCTCGCGCCAGACGGGAGTAGCCAGCGCCTTTGTTGCCTGCTGCGAGAGCAATGACCATGCCAGCGCTCCTCGCGCATTGAACCGCCCGATTACGCTTTGAAGCAGTTCGCCATGCGCCACGGCGCGCGCTTACAACTTTTGTACACGGCCTTGAAAAGCCAGACAAAGATTGAGGGGCGGGCGGAAATGGATTTCTTTAGGATTTACGGTAAGGCCACCCGGGCCATAAAAGATATTCTCCCGCAGACTTCAATGGGGTGGCTCGACCTCAGCGTTCGCGGCGCTGATGCTTTTCCGAACCACATCACTTTCTGTGCCGCGTCACGCGGAGCGCGACCAGTTGGGAACCGGACCTTCCGGATGGGGAATGTTCGTCTATCGCTTCGAAACCGATAGTTCCGCGACTCTGCCGAGCCGCACGCTCGGCCATACGCGCGTTCTTTCCGCCTTGCCGGGATTGGGCCGTCCCTAGCGCCGCGCGCCACGCGGGCCGCCATGGCCTGGGCAAAGCCTGACCGGCCGACCCTATCCCTGGGCACTTCCAGGCAAGGACGCTGCTTCCGTCGGTAGCCGGAAAACGCTGCCATTGCTGCTTCCGCTGCATCTCCGCAATGGCATGGCTGCGGTTCGACTGGATGTCGTGGCGCGGCGGAACGATGTACGGGGCAACGAAACGGCGCGGCAATCAACGCCAGGCGCGAACCACGAAAGAGAAATCGAATGCTCGACTCGCCTTACGGCATGCACCTGGCGATTTTTCTGGCTTGCGATATCGACAAGCCGACCGAAGACCGGCCGGGGCGCATCATCGAACGTCTGATGGATCGCGCCGACAAGGCGCTGCGTTCCGGCAAGGTCACGCAGGTCCAATACGACGCTTGGATAAAGGCCCTGAACACCTAGGCCAAGAGCGGTGAAGCTCGCGCGATAACCGAAGCCGCAGCCTCCTGGCTGCCCACACGACCGGCACCCGAAACGGTCTCTGGGCTCGGGGCAGTACGGCGCGACCATTCCGGTCGCCGCAAAACAGGAGAAGTTGAAATGGCTACCAAGGAGAAAACCGCGAAAGAAGACTCCCGCTAAGAAGGCGGTCGCCAAGAAGCCCAGCGCCAACTCCAGACCGCTGAAGGCAAGCTCTACCTCCATGTCGCGCTCCACCGCACCAGCAAGTTCGCCTTCGTGCAACTGGTCAGAAAGACGGGAAGGAGCTCGGCCTCGGCCTTCCTCGAAGCTGGCTGTTCCATACAAGATCCCCACGGTTCTGACCGACAACGGAATCCAGTTCACTTTCCCGCCACGCTACGCGGATGGCCCGACGGCAAGATACGTGACACGGATGTTCGATCTGCACTGCCAAGAGAATGGCACCGAACATCGGCTGGCCAAGATCAAGCATCCCTGCACCAACGGCGAGGTCGAGCGCATGAACCGCACGATCAAGGAAGCGACAGTCCAATGCTACCATTACGATCGACGATCGGCTCGAAGCTCACCTTGCCGACTTCATCAACGCCTACAACTACGCTTGGCCGCTGAAGACCCTGAAGTGACTCACGCCTTATGAATACATCTGGAAACGACTTCCCAGCCAGAACGAGTCAAACTCAATCCCCTCCAGCAAATGCCGAGACTAAACACCTAGATTGCTAGCCAGCAGCCTCGATTTGATTAATTGATCTGTCTCAAAAGCCGCGTCCTGGCCTTTGCTATTGTTTTTGATGCTGCAGGCGAGCAGGAGTTTCACGATGGACGACACATCCAAGCCGCAGATTCGGGCGTTACTCGATCACCACCGTACGATGCGAATTGCGACACTGCGTCCGGATGGCTTGCCGCAAGTGACTACGGTGGGCTACGCCAACGACGACTTGGCGATCTATTTCCTGTGCGGGAAAGACGGCCAAAAAGGCATCCAATCTGGCCCATGACAACCGCGTTTCCCTCGTGATTGACGACGACACGCCGCAAGTGATGGAAATTACAGGTCTGTCAATGGCCGCGAGGGCCGAAGTCGTGAACGATCCGGTCGAGGGCGAGAAAGCGCTGCGCCTGCTGTTTCAAAGGTATCCTGAACAGAACTTTGGTCCGCTACCGACGCCCACAGATGTTCGCATCTTCCGGCTAGCACCCATGTGATTTCACTGCTCGACTATTCCAAGGGATTTTGCCATACGGAACTTTTCACGTGCTGACGCCAGTTCGTGGCGCTTGATGCCCCGTGCTTTGGGGCGAGGAACCAAAGCCCAAAACCCGGTCTCGAAATACGCTGAAGGGTCCCGCGTACCCGAGCAGACGCGCCCTATCAGTTATCAGTTGAGCCCCAGTGATAGTTTAAATCAACGACGACACCGCGCAGACCTTGAGGACGCGCACAGAAGGCTCCTGTTGAAACCACGCCCGCCGGAGACTGCAGGCGTCACAGCGCGCACCGCACGGAAGCATGACATGCTGCGCAAGGCCCGCCCTGCACATTCAGCGCGCGAGCAGGCCACCGTCGGGCGTTGGCCGCGCCGACTGTCGGTATCGAGACCAATGTCAGCAACTTGACGCTACACACCGCTACGAAGTGCCTGCAGAGCCTGCCGAATTCACTTCGGCACGCGGTTTGCTTCGTTCACGACATCATCACCAACCGCAGTGCGATGATCTTCGGGACGGACTCGGCGCGCGCCGCCGTTAGCGTCTGGTCCGCCCCGACGCTTTGCTGCGGCGATAACTTAAGGCGCTCGGTCGTGGACCGAGAAAATGCAGGGAAGTGTTGGATGCGATCTAGAGTTCTTCTTTTGTTAGCCGGTGCAATTGCGCTCGTTGCAAGCGGTGCAGCGAATGCAGCAGACCTTGCGCCAGAAGTGAAATTGCCCATTGCTGTGTGGAGCTGGTCGGGAGGCTATATTGGCGGGCACGTCGGCGGCGGCTACGGCCGAACCTCCTTCAGCAATCCGTACGGTCCGTCAATCTATGGTGACGTCGTCGATACCCCAGCGTTCTTGGCAGGCGGCCAGATCGGTTATAACTGGCAGAATAACGGCTGGGTATTTGGCGTCGAACTCGATGCCAGCGGTGCTGTCTCCGACGGTACAAATACCTGCCTCGCCGCCTCCGGCTTTATCGTGAGCGCAAACTGCCAGGCAGGTCCCAACGTCTTTGCAACCGGGACCGGTCGCATCGGTTATGCGTTTGGCGCGCTGGGCCACACCCTGGCCTACCTCAAGGGAGGCGTGGCTTGGCAAAACAATCGCGGCGGCGTCGTCAACAATTTTGAAGGCGGGGGGCCACAGGAGAAAACCCATTTCGACTATGGTCGGGTCGGTGGCACCATCGGGCTAGGCGTTGAGCAAGCGCTTACGCCTGCATGGTCGGTGAAAGTCGAGTATGACTATCTGCATTTCGGTGGGCCAAGTGTCGCGACTCCTCCGACGGTGCAAAATCCGCCATTCGCAATTCTTCCAGCGAACACAATGTCCCTGTCCAGCAACTATCACATCGGAAAAATCGGACTGAACTACCATTTTGGCTCCGACCCGTGGACGCAGTGGTCCGATGCACCGCTGTACGCGAAAGCACCTGCCGGCACGCCGCCAATTGCTTACGCCGCCGGTTGGTCGTTCGAAGGCGGATCGCGGCTCTGGCTCAGCCGGGGACGATTCCAATTTAACAACAGCGCAGTGCCCTATGGTAGGCTTGACGACCCCAACATTCTTGTATCAAGGCTCACCTACCACGGCCTCGACGGGCTTTCCGGGGAAGCATTTGGCCGTGTTGATAGCCCGTGGGGAGTGTTCCTGAAGAGTAACGTTGGCACCGGACGCTTCAACAAAGGAAACATAAACAATGAAGATTGGGGCATTTCGGAGGGAGCGAAGCCGCTTTCCTACATCAACAATATGTCCGGCCAGGCAAACGGGAGGTTCACCTATTACACGGCCGACGCTGGTTACGATTTCCTGCGCGGCGCCAACTACAAGGTCGGCGGATTTATCGGCTGGACCTACTATGAACAGAGTTCCGACTCGAGAGGGTGTCTACAGATCGCCAATCCGTTGACTACATGCTTGCCTCCCGGCGACGATAGGGTCATTGGCAGCCAGAATACTCAGTGGAATGCACCTCGGCTCGGCCTCAGCGCCGAAACCATGCTCACCGAGCGTTGGCGTTTGAGCACGGACGTCGCTTACCTGCCCTGGACCGATTTCAACGGGCGTGACCATCATCTGTTGCGCCCAGCAACTACCATCGTTGAACAACGCGGAAATGGTGGCGGCGGCGTCCAGATTGAAGGCGTGTTGTCCTACTTCATCACCAAACACTTCAGCGTTGGCGTCGGCGGGCGCTATTGGGCAATGTGGACCAAAACGGACAGCCCATGGACATGCACAGGCTGTAGTGGCCCGGGAATCATTAGTCCAACTCAGTTTTCGAAGTTCAGCATGGAGCGTTGGGGTACGTTCTTTCAGGCGTCCTATCGGTTCGATTGAAAAGATCAGCCAAGCTCCAGGCCAGTTCGACGCCATCCTGAAGCTTGGTAGTGACACCGACCTCGGCGCCCGTTTGGCGCCGATTAAATCGGCATGTAAGGACTCATCCGAGCCACAAGCTGATTCCACCCATACGACGCAAACTAGCTCAAACCACGGCCTTGATCCGAGAACGCATGGCCTTGGCATGGACCTGTGCTGCATCACAGCGCAGGCTCGTGAGTTGTTGCTCGTCGACCTCGCTGCAAAGAGAGGGTTTCGTCCTATTTGTACGGCATAGCTACCCAGTAGCCACACCTGCGCTCTAGATTCCTTTATTGCTAGTCGGCCGTTAACAAGCCGGATTGAGCTGGGCCTGGCAAGCGAGCGTTCGCCATGGCAATCCCAGGAACAGGCGCAACAATTCCCTGAGCCAGGCGAGGATGCGGCGCAAGTTGTGGCCGACGGCTGAGGGAATGACGTTGGCGGCGTCGCCGGCGTGGCCTTTGAGGTAGCAGCGGCCGAGATGACCTTCTGCTTTCATGTGTCCGATGATGGGATCGATGGCGGAACGGCGGCGCAGCTCGCGCTTGATGATGCCGAAGACGCCGCGCTTCTGGCCAGAGATGAAGACGCGACGGGGATTTTGCGCGTCGTGACCGCGGTACCCCTTGTCGACATAGGCCCGCTCGATCGGACAGCCAGTGAGTGTCTCGGTGCGGTCGATGACCTTCCGCAAGGTGTGACCGTCGTAAGGGTTGTCGGGCAGCGACCTCGCGTGCAGCACGAACAGCCCACCGGGAGCTCGGCGGTTGTTGGTGACGATGGAAGCCTTTACGCCGAATTCGTAAGGCGCAGCAGCCTTGCCTTTGCCGATGCACTCCACCTCCGGGGCATGGAAGGAATAGAGCTTCCAGCCGCGCTGGCGCTGCTGCTGCGAGCGGATCTGCGTGGCCCGGCCAAGCGACAAGGCGAACGCCTTCTCCAGTGCTGGCTGGCCCTCGATCTTGCGACGGATGTCGCGAATGATCCGACCCAGCCGGCTGCACAGGATACGCAACTGCCGCTGATGCCGCCCGAATTGTTTGGCATGAGCGTAACGACCCGCCATCATCGCGGCTGCCTCGGCCACGCGACAATAAGATTGCCGCAGCCTGACGCAGTGCTGTCTCGCCAGACGGTTCAGCCCCCTGATGGCTGCATGCAAGAGTTTGGCATCGGTCGGAAAGGTGATGGCCTTCGGTTGCACCGTGGTGTCGACCGTGACCCGCTTGAGGTCCAGAACTGGAAGTACGGATCGTGGACCCAGCGCTCGCACACCCCTCATCGGACAGCCCATAAATGTGCTTGAGCAGCAGAAGCGGGTCTCGATCCCCGGCCGGCCGTTCTCGCTTTAGAGCGGAGCAATCTCGCCGTCGATCCAGTCCCAATCGACCTTGCCGGCAAGCAGCACCAGCTCGTGCTTCATGTTGATCATCTGGTCCAGTCGTGCCCGGAACAGGTCATTCGATCCCGTCGTCTTGTGCTTCTTCGGCCGCATCGTCCCTCCGATGCACCACACAAGCACAGTTCATAGCGATGGGGAATCCAGAAGCGAATTTGCAAGGTTTGGCGTGCTCAAGCTTCAAATCCCTGCAATCTCCAACGCCACAAAATCCCAAAAACAGACTCTAGCTCAATCGATTAGAGGCTCGTTCATGGGCAACTGACAGGCCGGGAGCGATTGGCGCATTCACGGCCGTGCCGCAAGTCAGTCTTACTCGAACTGTCCCAGCCGTGACTTCCACTTCGTGAGCATTATTGGGAACGCCCCAAGTGACCGGAACAAGTTCGAGCAAACAGGCGGACTTTCTTGTCATCGTCCGTCATACTCGGCCCAAGCATCAGATGTTTCATAGACCCGGACGCACGACATCTGCTGGAATTTGCGATGCAATCTTTCCCAAATCCAAACGGCAATGTTTTCTGCCGTAGGATTCTCCAATCCCTCGACTTCATTCAGGCATCGATGATCGAGTGCATTCATGATTTCGACGAAGGATGCCTCCAGGTCAAAAAAGTCCGCGACGAACCCGGTAACGGGATTTACTGGTCCATCGAGCTGCAGCTCGACCCGATAGGAATGCCCGTGCAGGCGGCTGCACTTGTGTGTGGCCGGCACGTTCGGCAGACGATGAGCCGCCTCAAAATTGAACGCTTGTGATATTTTCATCGGTCGCGCAGTTGCTTTCAGGCTTGGGGCTCAGCCGCGGCCGAGCGGCAGCATAACAAAGATCTTGAGCAAGTTCCGCGGTCAGCTTCGACTTCAATCGACCTTGGCTGCCTTGGCATAGGTTTCCCGCGAAACCATAGGAATCGCGCCTCCACGGGTCGGATCCGCGAAGGTGCCACCCGCCGAAGCATACTCCCTACCAGTGCGACGCTCGAGTACGATGCCCATCGCCTCGATGCTCGGAATATCCGTCTCCCGCAACTCTGGCATCATGGGCTTGCGGGCCAGCGCCGCCTCTACGTAAGGTGCGAGTTCCTCTTCTTTACGTCGGACGCGCTCGTCTTCTCGCTCTTTCAGTGCGGGCATGACCTCCTTGGCAAACAGCTCGAGCGCCTCGCAGATATGTTCGTGCTTGTTCATTCCGCATTGCTGGATGAAGATCATCTGGTCGATACCGACATCTGCATACCCCATGAGGTGGTCACGAACGCTCTGAGGCCGACCGATGGCTCCCGAACCTGGTGTCTCCTTCACGTCGTCCTTGATGGCTTGGAAGCGCCGCCACAGATTCGTATGTCCAGGACGATGTTCGCCATATATCGCGTAATGCGCGATCGAATATCCGAAAAACTTGAAGCCGTCGATTCCGCGGCGCATTGCTTCTTCGGCACTGTCATGAACCATCATGCCGTTGAGCGTTGCAATATTGGCGTTCACCGAATGACCAATGGGCACGCATTCGTCAGACTTAATGATCTCATAGTATTCGTCGCGCCAGATTTTCGCTTGAGATGCTTCGACAAAGCCAAAGACCAGCGCCCCTACCCCATGACGCGCGGCGCGTAGAATGCTGTCGCGCCTCGAACACGCCATCCAGAGCGGTGGATGCGGTTTCTGAACCGGCTTTGGCACGATGTTGCGGGGCGGCATTTTGAAGAATCGCCCTTCGTATCCCGGATATGGCCGCATGGCCATCATATTGGCGGTTTGTTCGACCCCTTCCCGCCACATGGCAGTCTTCTGCTCGGGCTCTATCCCAAACCCCTGCATCTCAATGAGAGACGCTGATTCTCCAGTCCCCCACTCGACACGTCCTCCCGAGATCAGATCAAGCGTCGCGAGGCGCTCGGCCACCCGCGCCGGGTGGTTGTAGCGCGGCGAGGCAAGACAAATGCCGTGGCCAATACGGATATTCTTTGTGCGTTGTGAAACCGCACCCAGAAACACTTCGGGTGCGGACGAGTGAGAGTATTCCTCCAAGAAGTGATGCTCGACCTGCCACATATAATCAAATCCGAGCTGATCGGCGAGCTCGATCTGCTCCAGCGCGTTGCCGAACAATTTTTGCTCGCCACCACTGTCCCAGGGTTGCGGCAATTGGTGCTCATAGAACACTCCAAACTTCATCTGCTCTCCTCTGTTTCGCGGACACGGTTCGCATCATCGCACCATCGATCCCCGACCAAGGGCGCGCCCTGCAATCCGCACTTGCGCTTCGTCTCGAGCGCCTGGAAGGGCCCTCACTTACTCGCGGTTCGACCGACCTGCTAGAATGCTCGCGGTCCCAACCAACGAGTACGCAACCGCTCAGAGGCCACGTCTTCACGAGGCGGGCTATACTGGGGCTACTCCAGAAAACCGAAGTTGGGTAAAGAACGCCGCCCCAAGAACGGAGCCGATAGAGATTCTGCTCTACCAGAGCGTCCGCGACATTGATTCGGACCAACTGGCAGGTTTCATCTGAACTCCTCGCGCGACTACAACATGATCATTGTCGTGATGACACTGTTGCTGTCTGCCGAGCAATCGGCATGCCACAAGTTGGCCTGTAGGCCACGATTGAAGGAGGGGAAAAGCAAGGGATTGCATCCCGCCGGTGGAAGAGTTCGACCCTATTGTCGTGTTTCGGACATGGGCATTTTTACGCAAGCCACAGCCAAACACGACAAGTCCAAGCACCGCATTCCGACAATTTTGAGCGTTCACCCTTGGGCCGACGCAGAAACGGCACGATCATCACTCACGACTGACATTGCACACACCGCCATCTAGATGTGGGACGGCAGGAAACGCGCCTCAAAAAAACACGTGGGATGCAGCGGCTCAAAAGCTTTAAGCCAGCATCGCATCAGATGAGTTTTAAGCACGACACCGCGTATGGCTAGCGCGACAAAGAGTGGGACCATAATGAGATTTTTTCTGATTTCCTCTTCTGTTCTGGCCATGTGCTTCCAGTTCTCGGAAGCATATGCTGAACAAGTTTTGGTCTCGCGATCCGGAGACATGGCCTATCGTTCAGTTCAGGAAGCCGTGGACGCGTTGCCCGCGCGAGGCGGTGACATTTTGATCGCGCCGGGGATCTATCGCGAGAAGGTCAAGGTTGGCAAATCCGGCGTTCACATCAGAGGCACTGGCAAGAAGCCAGGGGACACGGTGGTCGTGTACGGCGACGGCGCGATCAAGGTGGGCGGAACCGTTCATTCCGCCACTGTGGACGCATCCGGCGACGACTTCTGGCTCGACAATCTGACGATTCAAAACGACTATTCCTTGAATCCGGCCAATCCTGCTTCGCAGGCGGTGGCACTGTCTATTACAGGAGATAAGGACGTTATCACCCGAGTCCGGTTACTCGGCGCACAGGATACGCTATTTGCCAACAAGGGGCCGAACGGCCGAACAACCCGGCAATACTTTTCGGACTGCTACATCGAGGGACATGTCGACTACATATTTGGCAATGCCAAAGCCTATTTCCATCGTTGTCAACTGCACGGCATCGCCAATCAGGCTGTGGTCTATACCGCGCAAAGCAAGGACTCGCCGGACGAGGACAGCGCCTACGTGTTCGACCATTGCATGCTCACCGCTGATCCCGCCGCACGCGGCATCGCCCTCGGACGTCCTTGGCGCTCTTACGCTACGGTGATCTTCCTATCCACGGAGATGAACGCACCGGTTATCGCAGAAGGCTGGAGCGAGTGGGATCGCGGCAAGACCGATAGACTGAAGACAGCCTACTATGCCGAATACCGATCTACCGGTATCGGTGCCAATCCCAAAGGACGAGAATCTTACTCCCATCAGCTCTCAGACAGCGAAGCCAAGCAATGGTCGCTCAAAGCGTTCTTTGGTGATGATAGGACCTGGCTGCCGAACTTATCGTCGAGATAGGAACTATGGGACGCTTTTGCACACAGTCTACTGCCGCACCCGTTCTGCCGACTTATCAATGTCCAATTCTTGATCTGCCGCGCACACCTGTGCTGCAGACCCATCGTCGTTTACGAGCCGTTTTACCACTTCGTCGCTTCTCCGACAGCCAATCATGTCCCGCTAGGTGGATGGTACCTACATAAGCCGGCCACGTTTAGTGTGCCTGCTATTCTGCTTCGGTCAAGCGCGAATTCTTCAACGCAGCAATGAGTACTATCGAGGCGCAAGGCTGTTCCTGGTTGTGCTTGGTGGTTGGCTGAATGCCTTTGCGCAGCCCTCCCATGCAGTAGACGATGGCGGATTCGCCGCACCGCGCAACGGCGGCCACACCCTGGAAACCGCTGCATCTACATTTTCAACCTGCCAGACCGCGCTATCGGCAAATCGCACATCGTCCAGCGCAATCTCAAGAGCATGGCCTCGGTCGAGCCCGTGCATCACAAGCGTACCGTCACCGCCGCGCACGTGGCGCAACGCGATCTGGCGGTAGACCGGAATTTCGTTGCCGTGCGCCTGGACATCATAACGTGTATCGAAATAGATGGGCCATCGATTGCCGCGCAGGCACACATTCTCATAGGTCACCCTCTCCACCAGGCCGCCTCGGCTGACATCGCTCTTAATGCGCAAGCCAGACGTCGTGCCATCCAGAGTGAGGCCGTGCACCAGTATGTCGCTGACACCTGAGCTCACTTCACTCCCGATCGACATGCCGTGTCCCCAGCCGAAATAATTATCGATAATTGAAATATGGCGGGCGGGACCGTTGCTGCCGGCTTTGATAGCCACGTTGTCGTCTCCAGTGCGGATCTGACAGTGAGTGATGGTCACGTCCTGGCTGGCGCCAGGATCGATCCCGTCTGTGTTGCGGGCATCGGCCGGTGTATCGATTGTGACACCCCAAAAAGTGGCACCATCGACCCGGTTCATCGCCACGTGGAAATTAGCTGAATTACGCAGCGTGATGCCGTGAAAGGTTATGTCCTGAGCATGGTCGATCTGGATCAGGCGCGGGACGTTCTGGTTGCCGCCCTCAGCTTGCGCGCGCCGGGCAAGTTGCCACCAAGTCTCGGTTGTGCCGGCGATGAGCGCGCCGCCCTGCCCGTCGATGATGCCGTCGCCATAGATACCGCCCCCACGTGTTTTGGAGAAGCTAATGAACGGCCGGCAGCCGTCGCCTTTCCCTTCGATGCGGCCGCAATTTCCGAAACCTTTGTCATACGCCTTCGGTTGAGCAATAGCGACAACCGCGGCATCGCGCTCGATCCACAGGGTCACTCCAGATTTCATCTCGAGGGGGCCCGACAGGAAGGTCCCGCCTGCCAAATAAACCGCCGAGCCAGACGGACAGCGAGCAATGGCGTCTTGGAGCGTGGCCGTATCGTTTTCACTCGACGGCACTAGGCGAGCACAGACATGATTAGGTGCAACAGGCTCGGCGACAATGCGGCGATCTTTGGCCTGTGCGGCGGGACCCATGGTGGCAAGCATGAGCAGCATGGCCCAATAGTGGAAACGGACTAACATGAACGATCTCTCAATTTGCTGCGCAACCTAGGCCAACTGATCTGCTTCAAGCCCGAACGCCACGCCGGCTCTAGCTGTCAGTCATGAACGGTTTAGGCATGTTCCAGCCGTGTCGGAAGACCAGACGCGATCGATCGGTGCCGTCGTGCTTATTCGACAGTTACCGACTTGGCGAGGTTGCGCGGCTGGTCGACGTCGGTGCCCATCACCACCGCCGTGTGATAGGCCAAAAGCTGCACGGGAACGACATATACCATCGGCGTGAAGGCTGCCGCCATGTCGGGCATGACGATGGTAACGAGCGAATCGACCGTCGCCTCCGCCGCCCCCTTGGCGTCCGTCATCAGGATGATGTTGCCGCCGCGGGCGGCGACTTCCTGCATGTTGGAGACGGTCTTCTCGAACACGCGATCGTAAGGCGCAATCACCACAACCGGCATGGTCTCGTCGATCAGCGCGATCGGCCCGTGCTTAAGCTCGCCGGCCGCGTAGCCTTCGGCGTGGATGTAGGAGATCTCCTTCAACTTCAGGGCGCCTTCGAGCGCGAGCGGGAAGCTGGTGCCGCGGCCGAG
>NZ_JBANBK010000118.1:0-19172 GCF_053572325.1 Bradyrhizobium sp. UFLA05-112
AGACCGTCGACGTACGCCGCAAATCGTGTCTCGCTGGTTCCCTTTCCTCGGCGACCCATCTCAGATCCTCGATCTCGAGTTGAACCTCCTTCAATATGCGATTCTCACCCAGCTTGGTCCGTGGATTTCTGACTCAGTAAGATTAAGCCCGCGTCGTTCCGCCTGCGCTGATCGGCCAGACCCAATCCCGTATCTCCGGCATGTCCTCGCCGTGCTCGCGCACGTAACGCGAATGCTTGAGCAGGGCATCGCGGAACTGCTGTTTCACATGCGCCGCTTTCGTCGCGAGCCCGGGCACACGCTCGATCGCCTCGATCGCCAGGTGATAGCGGTCGAGCTCGTTGAGCACGACCATGTCGAACGGCGTGGTCGTGGTGCCTTCCTCTTCAAAGCCGCGCACATGCATGCCGGCATGGTTGGTGCGGCTGTAGGTCAGGCGATGAATGAGATAGGGGTAGCCGTGGTAGGCGAAGATCACCGGCTTGTTGCGCGTGAACAGCGAGTCGAAATCGCGGTCGGAAAGGCCGTGCGGATGCTGTTCCTTCGGTTGCAATGTCATGAGGTCGACGACGTTGACGACGCGGATCTTTAGGTCGGGCAGCGCCTTGCGCAAGTGATCGACGGCAGCGAGCGTTTCCAATGTCGGCACGTCGCCGGCGCAGGCCATCACGACGTCGGGCTCGCGCTCGGCGCTTTCCGTGCCGGCCCAGGTCCAGATGCCGATGCCGGCATCGCAATGTGTGGCCGCATCCTGCATGCTGAGCCATTGCGGCGCGGGTTGCTTGCCTGCGACGATGACGTTGATGCGGTTGTAGGTGCGGAGGCAGTGATCGGCCACCCACAGCAGCGTGTTGGCGTCCGGCGGGAAATAAACGCGGACGATGTCCGCTTTCTTGTTGGTGACGAGATCGACGAAGCCGGGATCCTGATGGCTGAAGCCATTGTGGTCCTGGCGCCAGACATGTGAGGTCAGGAGATAATTGAGGGAGGCGATCGGCCGCCGCCATGTCAGCTCGCGCGACACCTTCAGCCATTTGGCGTGCTGGTTGAACATGGAGTCAACGATGTGGATGAAGGCCTCGTAGCAGGAGAAGAAGCCGTGGCGTCCAGTGAGCAGATAGCCTTCAAGCCAGCCCTGGCAGAGATGCTCGCTCAAAACCTCCATGACGCGGCCATCCTGGGCGAGGTGCACGTCGTAAGGTTCGGTCGGTTCCATCCATACGCGTTCGGTTGCTTCGAACACGGCGTCGAGCCGGTTCGACGCGGTCTCATCCGGACCCATGATACGGAAATTGCGCGCAACCCCGTTCAGTCTGACCACGTCGCGCAGGAACTTGCCGAGCTCGCGCGTCGCCTCCGCGACCGCCTTGCCCGGCTGCTTCACCTCGACGGCGAAGCTGCGAAAATCGGGTAGCTTCAGCTCGTGCTTCAACAGCCCGCCATTGCCGTGCGGATTGGCGCCCATGCGGCGGTCGCCGGTCGGAGCGAGCGCCTGCAACTCGGGAACAAGCGTGCCGTTGTGGTCGAACAGCTCCTCCGGCGCATAGCTCTTCATCCAGCCTTCGAGCACTTTCAGATGCGCGGGATTTTCGCGGCAATTGGCGACTGGCACCTGATGGGCGCGCCAGAAACCCTCGACTTTCAGCCCGTCGACCTCCTTGGGACCGGTCCAGCCCTTCGGTGAGCGCAGCACGATCATCGGCCAGCGCGGCCGCTCGATCGTCGTCTGTGCCTCGCGCGCGTGCTGCTGGATGGAGCGGATGCTGGCGAGAGCCACGTCAAGCGCATCGGCCATGATCCGGTGCATCGTTTTGGGATCGTCGCCCTCGACGAACAGCGGCTCGTGGCCCAGCCCACGGAAGAGATGGCGGATCTCCTCGTCGCGCATCCGTCCGAGCACGGTGGGGTTGGCGATCTTGTAGCCGTTGAGATGCAGGATCGGCAGCACCGCGCCGTCATGCGCGGGATTGACGAACTTGTTGGAATGCCAGGACGCGGCGAGCGGTCCTGTCTCGGCTTCGCCGTCGCCGACGACGCAGGCGACGATCAGGTCGGGATTGTCGAACGCGGCGCCATAGGCATGCACCAGCGCGTAGCCGAGCTCGCCGCCTTCGTGAATCGAACCCGGCGTCTCCGGCGCCGCGTGACTTGGAATGCCACCGGGGAAGGAGAACTGCCTGAACAGCTTGCGCAATCCGTCCGCATCGCGCCCGATGTCCGGATAGATTTCGCTATAGCTGCCTTCGAGATAAGTGTTGGCGACCATGCCCGGGCCGCCATGGCCGGGGCCGCAGATATAGAGCACGCTGAGATCAAGCGTGCGGATCGCTCGGTTGAGATGGGCATAAATGAAGTTCAGCCCGGGCGTCGTACCCCAATGGCCGAGCAGGCGCGGCTTGATGTGCTCGGGGCGGAGCGGCTCACGCAGCAGCGGATTGTCTAAAAGGTAGATTTGCCCGACGGATAAGTAGTTCGCGGCGCGCCAGTAGCGATCGAGCAGGTCGAGATCGCCTGTGCTGGCGCGCGCTTGTTGTTGGCTCGTCATGATGAGCTGACCTTGTTGCGGCGACCGTCACCAACCCGGTTCCAGTGCGATCGATCCCGTTTGTACTGGCGGCATCAAACGGCAATGCGGCCGGCAACCCTTGCGCGAGGTCAAAATTCGGTGCGGGAAGTTTGGGCGGTTACTTTGCATGGGGTTGTTTTACGGTTTTTACGTTTGTGTTCTTGATTTGTTCCGTTTGGATGCTATCTTGCCTGCATGAGTCGAGCATCCTCTCATGCCCTCAGGCACCCGCCGGTCACGGCGCCCTCCGAGCCGGCGGGTGCGCCTTCCGCGTTTCCTGAACTTGCGGTCGCGATCGACCGGGAGCGCAGGCGCGGACGGGGCGCCCAGTCCAACGCCAGCGGCCGCTATGAGGCCGAGGCGCGCGTCGCCTTCGATGACGGTTGGCAGAGCCTGGAGGAGCTGCCGCCGTTCAAGACCACGGTGGCGGTCGACACCTCACGCAAGGTGATCACACGCAACGACTCGCCCGACATCGGCTTTGACCGTTCCATCAATCCCTACCGCGGCTGCGAGCACGGCTGCGTCTACTGCTTCGCGCGGCCGACCCACGCCTATCTCGGCCTCTCGCCAGGGCTCGACTTCGAGTCGAAGCTGTTCGCCAAGCCCGAGGCGCCGGCGCTCCTGGAGAAGGAACTCGCCGCGACCGGCTACGAGCCGCGGATGATCGCGATCGGCACCAACACCGATCCGTATCAGCCGATCGAGCGCGAGCGAAACATCATGCGCGGCATTCTCGAGGTGCTTGAGCGTGCGGGCCATCCCGTCGGCATCGTGACGAAATCGGCGCTGGTGACGCGCGACATCGACATCCTGTCGCGCATGGCCAAGCGGAACCTCGCCAAGGTCGCGATCTCGGTCACCACACTCGATCCGAAGCTGGCGCGCACCATGGAACCGCGCGCCTCGACGCCGCCCAAGCGCCTGGAGGCGCTCAAGCAGCTTGGCGAGGCCGGTATCCCGACCACCGTGATGGTCGCGCCTGTGATCCCCGCGCTGAACGACTCCGAGATCGAGCGCATCCTCGATGCGGCCGCGCATGCCGGCGTCAAGGAGGCTTCCTACGTGCTGCTGCGGCTGCCGCTCGAGGTGCGCGACCTGTTCCGCGAATGGCTGATGGCGAACTATCCCGACCGCTATCGCCACGTCTTCACCCTGATCCGCGACATGCGCGGCGGCCGCGACTACGACTCGAAATGGGGCGAGCGGATGAAGGGCACGGGTCCCATGGCCTGGACCATCGGCCGCCGCTTCGAAATCGCCTGCGAACGCCTCGGCTTGAACAAGCGCCGCTCCAAGCTCAGCACGGATCACTTCGCCAAGCCCAAGCGCGGCGGCGAGCAGCTCAGCTTGTTCTGAGGTAAGGCGGGCCTGAATAGCGGGAATATCCGAGGTTCCCGGTTGCGCTGGCTGGACCTGCGTGCGCACGATCCCGACCATGATTCGGGACAAATCAGCCAGCAAGCCGGCAAAGGACGCCGCGAAGAAAGAGCCCAAAGCGGCCGCGAAGGAGCCCAAGGGAGCGGCCAAGGCCGCGAAGGGCGTCATCGCGATCGCGCCGCCGAGCTTTCGCCGCGAGCGCGCGCTGATCAAGCGCGGCATTTGGCCGGTCGCCGGCTGCGACGAGGCGGGGCGGGGGCCGCTGGCTGGCCCAGTGGTTGCGGCCGCCGTCATTCTCGACCCGAACCGGATCCCGCGCGGCATCGACGATTCCAAGCGCCTGACGGCCGAGGAGCGCGAAAGGCTGTTCGACAAGATCTGCGCAACCGCGCAGGTCTCGGTCGCCGTCGCCTCGCCCGCGCGCATCGACCGCGATAATATATTGCGCGCCTCGCTCTGGGCGCTGAAGCGCGCGGTGGTGGCGCTGCCCGAGGCGGCTCGTCATGTCTTCGTCGACGGCCGCGACAAGCTTGATACGGCCTGCGAATGCGAGGCGGTGATCGGCGGGGACGGCCTGGTGCTCTCGATCGCGGCCGCCTCGATTGTCGCCAAAGTCACGCGCGACCGGCTGATGTGCGCGCTGGCGGGTGATTGTCCGGGCTACGGTTTCGAGCAGCACAAGGGCTACGCGGTGCCAGAGCACCTGAATGCGTTGGATCGCCTCGGTCCATCCATCCACCACCGCAGCTTCTTCGCGCCCGTGGTCGCCGCGCGCGAGAAGCACATGCCCTGGACGGTCGAACCGAAACGCGACCTGTTCACGGCCGTGGATGATGCGGTTGTGCAGGTCGAGGCAGAGGTGCAGGTCGACGTTTCGGCCAATCTCTAGCAGCGGGTTTTCACCTCTATCCGTAAGAACAGGGAGAGGGAGAGGAGTTGGTTGCCACGGCGCGCAGCGCGCTTTATCAAACATGGACGCGCCGGCTTGGACGGGTTGGCTGCATCATTTCGGACCTTGCATGCGGTTTACCTCCCTGGTCATCGAGCTGATCCGCGCACGGCCGCGGCTGGTGGTGTGGATCGTGGTGCTGCTCCAGGCCGCGATGTGGCTGTTCGTGGCGCTGGTCTTATACCGCAGCCCGCCCGGCAATCTCGCCACGCTCCTCGCCTTCGGCCGCGAATATCAGGTCGGCACCGGGCTCGGGCCGCCGCTCGCGTTCTGGCTCGGCGACATCGCCTACCGCGCCGCCGGCAACCACATGATCGGCGTCTATGTGCTGGCCGAGCTCTGCGAGATCGCGACCTTCATTGCGCTCTATCATCTGGCGCGCGCCGTGGTCGGCACCCAGCAGGCGGTGCTCGCCGTGCTCTTAACCATGACCGTGCTGGCGTTCTCCTCGTCCGCGCTCGACTTCGGTCCGATGGTGCTGGCGCGACCGCTCTGGGCGCTGCTCCTCTTGCACTCCTGGCAAGTCGTCGGCCAGCGCCGCGGCAATGCCTGGTTCGCCTGGTCGATCGCTTCCGGGCTGCTGCTGCTGACGACGCCGGCTGCCATCGGCCTGTTGTTGCTGCTCGTCATCTTCGCGGTCGCGACCGAAGGCGGTCGCAAAACGCTGCGCGCACTCGATCCGGTCTATGCGCTCGTCGTCGTTGCCGTGCTGGTGCTGCCTTATGCGATCTGGCTGCTGCGTGCCGAGACGCTGTCCATGCCGGCCTTGCCGCAGGTTGAGGATTTGAAGGCAAGCGCGATCAACACGGCCTGGCTGTTCGGCGGCCTCGTGCTCGGCGCGGTGGCAATCCCGGTGTTGACCTTTCTCAACACGACTTGGTTCGCCGGCAAGAGTGAGGACGCCCCGATCATCTACCGGCCGTCGGTCGAGCCGCTGGGGCGTCACTTCGTCTACTTCTTTGCGCTGGCTCCCGGGCTTGGCACCGTGTTGATCTCCGGTCTGTTCGGGCTCGATAGCGTGGCGGGCGGGGCAGGCCTCGTACTGCTGATGTCGGGCCTTGCCGTAATCGTCGCCGCCGGCGATCTGATCGCGATGCGCCGTGCCCGCGTGCTGCGCACGGTGTGGGCGGCTGCCGTCGCCGCGCCCGCCGCGGGCATCGTGCTGGCGGTTCTCCTGATGCCGTGGATCGGGACCAGCGAGATCACGACCTCGATGCCGGCGCGTGCGATCTCGGACTTCTTCGACGACAGCTTTGCCCGCCGCACCAACCAGCGTCTGCGCGCCGTCGCCGGCGAGACGCAGCTTGCCAGCCTGATCGCGCTGCATTCCGGCCGGCCGCATCTCCTCATCGACGCTGAGCCGCAGCGTACGCCCTGGTTCACGCCGGCCAGGTTCAGCGAGACCGGCGGCGTCGTGGTCTGGCGCGCCTCCGACACCGCCGGCACCCCGCCGCCGGAGATTGCAAAACGCTTCCCCGGCATCGTGCCCGAAGTGCCGCGCGCCTTCGAATGGCTGGTGAACGGCCGCCAGCCGCTGCTGCGCATCGGCTGGGCCATCGTGCGCCCCAAGGGGACTTAGTTCGGACATCGTAGGGTGGGCAAAGCGAAGCGTGTCCACCGCTTTTGTTCATGTGCGGAGAGATGGTGGGCACGGCGCAAGAGCGCCTTTGTCCACCCTACAAGAGCTATCCCGCCAGCACCTTCGCGATCGCGCGCAGATCCTGCCAGGCCAGCCGCTTGTAGGACGGAGAGCGCAGCAGATAGGCCGGATGGAATGTCGGCAGCGCGCGGATGACGCGCGCGCCTGTGTCGTAGTCGAACCAGCGGCCGCGCGTGCGCATGATGCCCTCACGCGTTGAAAGCAGCGTCTGCGTCGAGGGATTGCCGAGCGTCACCAGCACGTCGGGATTCACGAGCTCGATCTGGCGCTGGATGAAGGGCAGGCAGGTCTGCGTCTCCTGCGGCGTCGGCGTGCGGTTGCCCGGCGGCCGCCACGGGATGACGTTGGCGATATAGGCCTTGCTGCGATCGAGTCCGATCGCGCCGATCATACGGTCGAGCAGCTTTCCCGAGCGCCCGACGAAGGGCAGTCCTTCGATGTCCTCATCACGACCCGGCGCCTCGCCGACGAACATGATGCGCGCTTCCGGGTTGCCGTCGGCGAACACCAGCCGCGTCGCAGTGTTCTTCAAAGCGCAGCCGTCGAAATTCTGCATCAGCTCGCGCAGTGCCTCCAGCGTTGGTGCGGTCCGCGCCGCCTCGCGCGCTGAGGCGATCGCAACGTCAGGTGCGGGCGCGGCCTCGCCGCGCGTCACCGCAGGCGCTGCAACGGGGCGTGGCGCCTCGACCGGCTGAACCGCGCGCGCGACCGGGGGCGGCGCTTCCGGTTCGGCGAGCCGATCGATCGGTTCCTCGGCAAGCGCGCAGTCGACGCCCGCCTCCAGATAGAAGGCCAGCAGTTCGCGGACGGTGGGGGCGGGTTCGCTGATCATGGCAACTTATGACATTTAGGTCAGTTTAGGGGGCCTTGCATCCCAGCGAAACGCATTTCCGAGGTTGTCCTGCCCGGAAAAATCGGAAACAAGGGGGCGCAAACGACCAGGGACCGTCTCAAGGGCTGAGATCAGATGAGCACCGAAGAACTTCCTCCGCGCGAATCCATGGAATTCGACGTCGTCATCGTCGGCGCCGGTCCCTCGGGTCTTTCGGCCGCGATCCGGCTGAAGCAGCTCAACGCCGACCTCAACATCGTCGTGGTGGAGAAGGGCTCGGAAGTCGGCGCGCATATTCTCTCGGGTGCGGTGATCGATCCCGCCGGCCTCGACAAGCTTATTCCCGACTGGCGGAATGATCCCGACTGCTCGCTGAAGACAGAGGTCAAGGACGACCGCTTCTACTGGATGACGGCGGGCGGCGCGATCAAGGTGCCGAATTTCCTGATGCCGCCGCTGATGAACAATCATCATTGCTATATTGGCTCGCTCGGCAATGTCTGTCGCTGGCTGGCGCGGAAAGCCGAAGCGCTCGGCGTCGAAATCTATCCGGGCTTTGCAGCCGCCGAAGTGCTCTACGACGAGAACGGTACGGTGAAGGGTATCGCCACCGGAGACATGGGCATCGGCAGGGACGGCAAGCCGAAGGATTCCTTTACCCGCGGCATGGAATTGCTCGGCAAGTACACGCTGTTCGCCGAGGGCGCCCGCGGCTCTCTCTCCAAGCAGCTCATTGCCAAGTTCGCGCTGGACGCGAGCAGCGAGCCGGGGAAATTCGGCATCGGCCTGAAGGAAGTCTGGCAGATCGATCCGGCCAAGCACCAGAAGGGGATGATCCAGCATTCCTTCGGCTGGCCGCTCGATATGAAGACCGGCGGCGGCTCGTTCCTCTACCACTACGACGACAATCTCGTGGCCGTCGGCTTCGTCGTGCATCTCAACTACGACGATCCGTATCTGTCGCCGTTCGACGAGTTCCAGCGCTTCAAGACCCATCCCTCGATCCGCGGCACGTTCGAAGGCGGCAAGCGGCTCGCCTATGGCGCGCGCGCCATCACGGAGGGCGGCTACCAATCGGTGCCGAAGCTCAGCTTCCCTGGCGGCGCGCTGATCGGCTGTGCGGCAGGTTTCGTCAACGTGCCGCGCATCAAGGGCGTCCACAACGCGATGGGCTCGGGCATGCTCGCCGCCGAGCATGTCGCCGCCGCGCTCGCGGCCGGCCGTGCCAATGACGAACTCGCCGAATATGAGAACGCGTGGCGCTCATCCTCGGTCGGCAAGGACCTGTTCCTGGTGCGCAACGTCAAGCCGCTATGGTCGAAGTTCGGCACCGTGCTCGGTGTCGCGCTCGGCGGCTTCGACATGTGGTGCAACACACTGTTCGGTGTCTCGCTGTTCGGCACGCAGTCACACGCCAAGCCCGACCGCGCCACGCTCGATCCTGCGAAAAGCCATGCACCGAAAAACTATCCGAAGCCGGACGGCAAGATCTCCTTCGACAAGCTGTCGTCGGTGTTCCTGTCCAACACCAACCATGAAGAGGACCAGCCGGTTCACCTGAAGGTTGCGGACATGGACCTCCAGAAGACCTCGGAGCACGACGTCTTTGCCGGCCCCTCGAACCGTTACTGCCCGGCCGGCGTCTATGAATGGGTGGAGGAGGGCGCGGCTCCGCGCTTCCAGATCAACGCCCAGAATTGCGTTCACTGCAAAACCTGCGACGTGAAGGATCCGAACGGCAACATCACCTGGGTTCCGCCGGAGGGCGGCGGTGGGCCAAACTACGAGGCCATGTAGGATTCGGGCAAACTGCCGCACGATTGCGTGAGGGCAGTGACCGGAGACACGGTCCGTGGCCACGATAAGGCCATAGTAAAAGCGTCTTGGGCAGGATCTTGGGGCGGACAGGACCGGTAGGGGCGAGCGCCGAATCGGCTTCCGAAAACCCCGCCGAATCCTTGCGATTGGACGCCAAAAGCGGCATTGTTCCCCGCCACGACGGTTCCGGGTCCCGATGCCACCGGTCGCGTTTGCAAGCGAGACGACCCCGACTTTCCAAACTTAAGGCGAGCCCTGATGTTTTCAAATCGTTTCAACCGCTGGACTGCTGCTGCCATCGCCCTTGCCGGTTCTGCGATCGTGGCGGTCCCTGGCGCGGTCTTGGCGCAGACGCCGGATCATCCGGCCGACACGGCGGTGCAGTTTCCGACCCGGAATGATTTGAAGTCGCTCACCGGCGCGGGCAGCTATCTCGCCGCGCGCCACGCCAGCGTCGAACGCGACGCCTCGTCCGCGGCCGCCTTCTACCGCTCGGCGCTGCGTACCGATCCCAAGAACAACGAGCTGCTCGACCGCGCCTTCATCTCCTCCGTCGCGGATGGCGACATCGACGAAGCCGTCAAGCTCGCCGAGCGCATCCTGACGATCGACAAGTCGAACCGCGTCGCGCGCCTCGTGGTCGGCGTGCACGATCTGAAGCTGAAGAAATATGCGACCGCGCAGAGCAACATCAACCAGTCGATCCGCGGGCCGATCACCGATCTGGTCGCGACGCTGTTGTCCGGCTGGGCTGCTTATGGCGCGGGCGACTCGAAGGCTGCCGTCGCCAGCATCGACAAGCTGACGGGCCCGGAATGGTATCCGCTGTTCAAGGACCTCCATGCTGGCCTGATCCTCGAGCTCGCCGGCAAGGAGAAGGACGCCGGAACCCGTTTCGAGCGCGCCTACAAGCTCGACGATTCCATGCTGCGCATCACCGAAGCCTATGCGCGCTGGCTGTCGCGCAACAAGGATGCGGCCGCCGCGACCACCGTCTACGAGGCCTTCGACAAGAAGCTCGCCCGTCATCCGCTGATCCAGGAAGGCCTGCGCGAGACCCGCGCCGGCAAGAAGATGCCTCCGCTGATCGATTCCGCGCAAGGCGGTGCGGCCGAAGCGCTTTACGGCATCGGCGCCACGCTGACCCGCCGCGGCGGCGAGGATCTTGCGCTGGTCTATCTCCAGCTTGCGCTCTATCTCCAGCCGAGCCATCCGCTCGCGCTGCTGTCGCTCGCCGATCTCTATGAATCGGTGAAGCGGCCGCAGATGGCGATCAAGGTCTATGAGCGCGTGCCGGCGAACTCGCCGTTGAAGCGCAACGCGCAGATCCAGCTCGCGGTCGATCTCGACTCCGCCGACAAGACCGACGAGGCGATCAAGATCCTCAAATCCGTGGTCCTGGAAGATCCGAAGGATCTCGAAGCCATCATGGCGCTCGGCAATATCGAGCGCGGCCGCAAGAAGTTCGGTGATTGCGGCGCGACCTATTCGCAAGGCGTCGAGGTGCTGCCGGCCGGCGCCGACAAATCCAACAGCGTCTGGTACTACTACCGCGGCATCTGCGAGGAGCGCTCAAAGCAGTGGGGCAAGGCGGAAGCCGACATGAAGAAAGCGCTCGAGCTCCAGCCCGACCAGCCGCATGTCCTCAACTATCTCGGCTATTCCTGGATCGATCAGGGCGTCAATCTCGATGACGGCATGAAGATGATCAAGCGCGCCGTCGAGCAGCGGCCTGACGACGGCTACATCGTCGACTCGCTCGGCTGGGCCTATTACCGCATCGGCAATTACGAGGAGGCGGTGAAGAACCTCGAGCGTGCGATCGACCTGAAGCCCGAGGATCCCACCATCAACGACCATCTCGGCGACGCCTACTGGCGCATCGGCCGCACGCTGGAAGCCAAATTCCAGTGGTCGCATGCGCGGGATCTGAAGCCCGAGCCGGACGACCTGCCGAAGATCGAGGCCAAGATTGCCAATGGTCTGACCGACGACAATTCGAATTCTTCGGCCGCGCAGGCCGAGAAGAAGAAGGACGACGGCAAGGGCGGTTGATCCAAAAAGGGGCAGGGGTTGGTCGCCGATGTCGGCGTTGATTGAAGAAGGACGGGCGAAGGTCAATTTGAGCCTTCGCGTCGTCGGTCGTCGCACCGACGGCTATCATGATCTCGAAAGCGTGGTCGCATTCGCCGATTGCGCCGATCGTCTCACGCTCGAGCCCGGAAGTGAGCTGAAGCTCACCACCACGGGCCCGTTGGCGGCAGCCTGTGGCGACACCGCCGACAATCTCGTGCTCAAGGCGTCAAGGCTTCTCGCCGAAGCCGTGCCGAACCTGAAGCTCGGTGCCTTCGCGCTCGACAAGGTGCTGCCCGTTGCAGCCGGTATCGGTGGCGGCTCTGCGGATGCTGCGGCCGCCTTGCGGCTGCTTGCGCGCCTCAACAATCTGTCGCTCGATGATCCCCGCTTGCAGGAGGTCGCGCTTGCGACCGGCGCCGACGTGCCGGTGTGCCTGCTCTCGCGCGCCTGCGACATGACCGGCGTCGGCGAGCAACTCCTGCCGCTGATGCTGCCGAGCATGCCCAGTGTGATGGTGAATCCCCGCGTGCCGGTGGCGACCAAGGACGTGTTCCAGGCGCTGGGCCTGCGCAACGGCGAGCTTCTGGTCGGCGCCACCGACGTCCTTGAAGCGCCGGCCTGGCCGGAGGGGGGTGCCTCGACCACAGACTGGGTCGACGTCCTCTCGACCGTTGCCAACGATCTCGAAGCCCCCGCAATGCGCATCGAGCCCGTGATCGGCGAGGTGCTGGACGCCTTGCGCGCCTGTGCTGGTGTCAAGCTCGCCCGCATGTCGGGTTCGGGCGCGACCTGCTTTGCGATCTTCGGCGACGCGGCACACGCTCACGCCGCAGCCGAAACGATTCGCCGTGATCACTCCGGCTGGTGGGTGCATGCGGGGACGTTGAGCTAGCTGCTTGCAATGACGTGGATGTAGCCGGGTGCCGAGCACTCGACTACCGTGGGGAAGGCGCGACAGCGCCGTGCCCACCCACCATGCATCGACGTCGCGTAGTAGAAGTGGTGGGCACGCTTCGCTTTGCCCACCCTACAGCAGATGAGCTAGCCTGCGCCTTCCTCTGTCACGCCTAAAAACCGCTTGATCGCACCTAACACCTCTTGCGGCCGGTCGTGATGCAGCCAGTGTCCGGCGCCGCTGATCGTCTCGATGCGCGCTTTCTGGAAATAATTCTCGAGGCCTGCCGCCTTGGAGCCGGCGAGGAAGCTTTCGTCGGCATTGAGGAGCAGCGTTGGACAGGCGATGCGAGCCCACAGCGCGACGTGATCATCTGGCCATAGCCGCTGCGGCGCAGTCACGCGCTGGTAGGGATCGAACTTCCAGCGATAGGTGCCATCGTCGTTTTGGCGCACCCCGTGCGTTGCGAGGTGCAGCGCCAGCTCGCGCGACAGGCGTTTGTTGTAGGTTCTCATCTGCGCCGCAGCGTCCTCGATCGTGCGATAGGAGCGGGGGGCGCGGTCGTGCAATTTGTCGAGCTGACCGACCCATTTGGTGATGCGTTCGGGCGTGGGGGCCCCTTGCGCATCCGGCAAGACCGTCACGCCGTCGAGAACCACCAGCGCGGATACCTGCTCCGGAAACGATCCCGAATAGATCAGGCTCACCATCCCGCCCATCGAATGGCCGATGAGGATCACCTGTTGCGCGGCGATGGCGCGGACGAGCTGGGCCAGATCGTACACATACTCGGTCAGCGCGTAGCTGCCGCCTTTGGTCCAGTCGGAATCGCCGTGCCCGCGAAGGTCGGGCGCGAGCACGTGAAAATGCGGCTGCAACGCGCGGGCGATGACGTCCCAGCTGCGGCAATGGTCGCGCCCGCCATGGACCAGGATGACGACTGGCGCGCCTTCGTTGCCCCAGTCGGCATAATGCAGCCGCAGGCCGTGAGACTCGTAGAAGCGACTTTTTGGGGCGAGCACCATGCCACGGCCCTGCGGTGCGCTAGCTCTGCACGGGCCGCCTCGCCAGCGCGAGCGAGAGGCCGAGACCTGCGATGAAGATGCCGGAGCCCTGGGTGAGGCGCTGCATGAGACGCGGCCGACCGATCAATTGCGCGCGGGTGAGGGAGGCCATCAGCACGACAACGACATCGGCGAGCGTATTTAGCGTCACCGAGATCGCGCCGAGCAGGATGAACTGCAGCGTGGGGCTGGCGGCGGACGGATCGAGAAACTGCGGTATGAAGGCCAGGAAGAACGCCGCAGTCTTCGGATTCAGAGCCTCTACCAGCACGCCGTCGCGGAAGGCGCGCTTGTCGCCGACGGGCTCACGCTCCAGCGATTGAAGCTGGCCCGCGCTGCGAACCGTCCGGATGCCGAGCCAGACGAGGTACATCGCGCCGCCGAACTTCACGGCGGCGAAGAGCTCGGCGCTCGCAAGGATGATGGCGGAGATGCCGAGGCTGCCCGCAACCACGTGGACCATGCCGCCGAGCGCCGTGCCGGCAGTCGAGACAAATCCGCTCGCACGCCCTTCCGACAAGCTCCGTGCCGCGACGTAGAAGATGCCGGGACCGGGAACGAGTGCAATGACGAGGGCGGCAGCGAGGAACAGCCAGAAATTCGTGTCGATCATTTGCGCGGAGACCGGTAGAGCATGATCCGGAAAAGTGTGGAGCGGTTTTCCGAAAAGATCATGCTCGAACAATGACCTAAAGCGCGATGACGATTCATCCCAATTTCATCGCGCTTTAGTGAGACCGTGCGAGGCAGAACGCCACGACCTGCTCCAGCGCGCTCTTCATCGGCGAGGACGGGAACAGCGCCAGCGCATCCACAGCCATGGCGCCGTAATGCTGGGCGCGGCTCAGCGTGTCCTCGAGCGCACGGTGCTTGTTCATCAGCCCGATGGCGTGATCGAGATCGGTGTCCCCAATCTCACCGCGCTCCAGCGCCCTTATCCAGAAGGCGCGCTCGGTGTCATTGCCGCGGCGGAAGGCGAGCACCACCGGCAGTGTGATCTTGCCTTCGCGGAAATCGTCGCCGGTATTCTTGCCGAGCTTGGCGCTCTTGCCGCCATAGTCGAGCACGTCATCCACGAGCTGGAAGGCGATGCCGAGATTCATGCCGACCGAGCGGCAAGCGGTCTGCTCGGCCTTCGGGCGGTTGGCGAGCACCGGCCCAACCTCGCAGGCGGCCGCGAACAATTCTGCGGTCTTGGCGCGGATCACGGCGAGATATTCGTCCTCGGTGGTCGCGGTGTTCTTGGCGGCCGCGAGCTGCATCACCTCGCCCTCGGCGATCGTCGCGGCTGCTGCCGAGAGGATGTCGAGCGCCCGCAACGAGCCGACCTCGACCATCATGCGGAAGGCTTGTCCGAGCAGGAAGTCGCCGACCAGCACGCTGGCCTCGTTGCCCCAGAGCATGCGTGCCGACAGCTTGCCACGGCGCATCTCGCTCTCGTCGACGACGTCGTCGTGCAGCAGGGTTGCGGTATGCATGAACTCGACGGAAGCAGCGAGCTTGATATGGCCGTCGCCCGTGTAGCCGGCGAGGTTGGCCATGGCGAGGGTGAGCATCGGCCGCAGGCGCTTACCGCCGGAGGAAATCAGGTGGTTGGCGACCTCCGGGATCATCGTCACCTCGGAGCCGGTCCGCGACAGGATGGTCGCATTGACCCGTTCCATGTCGGGAGCGACGAGGGCAACCAGCTCTTCGATCGACGCGCCGGGAGTTTCGAAAGGTACGATTACGGCCACGCCGGTCTCCAATATTTGCCCGGGAAGGGCTATTCTGATCCAAAGACAATAGAAACTGCGGACGGACGCGGCAAGTGCCGCGGAACCATTGACATTTCCGCCCACCCCGCGTCAGGCAGGAGGCTCGTTTTGCGCGAACTGGTTCGGACCAACGACATGGTGCTGGTGTCGGCGATAGGCGCGTTGCTCGACGGCGCCAATATCCACCATTTGGTGCTGGACCAGAACATGAGCATCATCGAGGGCTCGCTCGGCATCCTGCCGCGGCGGATCCTGGTCCATGAGGACGACGCCAGCGCGGCGCGGCAGCTCCTCACCGAAGCCGGCCTGAGCCACGAATTGCGCGGCGATGACTGAGCTCGCCCCGAACGTCGATGATGTCACCGAGGACGCGTTCCTGGACGGGCAATTGCGGCTGATGCAGAAGCGGTCCGGTCACCGCGCCGGTCACGATGCGATCCTGCTGGCCGCGGCGACCGCGGCCAAGGCCGGCAACCGCGTCGTCGATTTCGGCGCCGGCATCGGTGCGGCGGGGCTGGCGCTGGCGCGGCGCGTCCCCGGGGTCAGCCTGATGCTGGTCGAGATCGATCCGGAGCTTGGCAGCCTCGCGCGCGCCAACGCGGCCGCGAATGCGATTGAAGCCGAGGCGATCGTCCTCGACGTCACGGCCGGTTCGGAGAGCTTCGCGGCAAACGGCCTTTGGCCTGACAGCGTTGACGTCGTCCTGATGAATCCGCCCTTTAACGATGCCGTGCGCCATCGCGGCTCTCCGGACCAGGCGCGTCACGTTGCCCATGTGGCGACCACGGAGACGCTGCATGCCTGGGTGCATGCAGCGCGGCGCATTCTCAAATCAGGTGGCGCGCTGACCTTGATCTGGCGCGCAGATGGGATAGCAGACGTACTGACAGCGCTGTCACGCGGCTTCGGAAGCCTCTCGGTATTGCCGGTTCATGGCGACGCGGGGAAGCCTGCGATCCGTGTGCTGGTCCGCGCCATCAAAGGCAGCAGGGCGCCGACGCGCATCCTGCCGGGCCTGATGCTCAACGAAGAGTCAGGCGTGCCTAAAAAAGAGTTACGGGACGTACTTTCGGGGAGGGCGGTGCTGCCGCTGGCGGCGGCTTGAAAATCTACTGGGGAAGCGAGTTCGACTGCTGGTCCTGCGCTGTGGTGAAGCGAATCGCCGTGAACAGCGCACCCATCAGCATCATCAGCAGATAAATCTTCATGTCGTTCTCCGCTGCCTCATTGCAGCCTCCTTACGGAGACTTTGCAAAACACGTTCCAGGCACTTCCAATGACAGTCGCGTGATAAGAAATGGTAAAGACGAGGTAACGGCATGGCCGAACAATTGAACGATCCCAACACGTCCGGCCTGATCGACAAGTTCGTGGAGTATCTTCCGGCGCGCTTTCGCCCTGGCGCTGCGGTCGTGCCGGTGGTGCGGCTCTCCGGGGTGATCGGCGCGGTAACGCCGCTGCGGCCGGGCATGACGCTCGCAGGCATCGCGCGGGTGCTGGAGCGCGCCTTCTCATTCCGCAACGCCAAGGCGGTGGCGCTCGTCATCAACTCGCCGGGCGGTTCGCCGGTGCAGTCGCGCCAGATCTATCTGCGCATCAAGCAGCTTGCGGCCGAGAAGAAGCTTAAGGTCTTGGTGTTCGTCGAGGACGTCGCGGCGTCCGGCGGCTACATGATCGCCTGCGCGGGCGACGAGATCTTCTGCGATCCCTCCTCGATCCTCGGCTCCATTGGCGTGGTCGGCGGCAGCTTCGGCTTCCAGGAGGCGATCAAGCGGCTCGGCATCGAGCGGCGGCTCTATACCGCCGGCGAGCACAAGGCGATGCTCGATCCATTCCTGCCCGAAAACCCTGATGACGTGGCGCGGCTGAAGAAGCTTCAGCGCGAGATCCACGCGATCTTCATTACGCTCGTGAAGGAGAGCCGGGGCGCGCGCCTGAAGGGCGGCGAGGACACCCTGTTCACCGGCGAATATTGGGCGGGCGACACTGCGATCTCGCTGGGCCTTGCCGACGGGATCGGCGACCTCCGCTCAACTCTTCGTGCCCGCTATGGCGAGAAGGTTCTCACCCCCGTGATCGCCCAGCCGACCGGGCTGCTGTCCGGTCTGTTTGGCCGCAAATCACCCGGCGCAGGCCAGCTTTCGGCCCTGGAAGGGATGGCTGGGCTGCCGGAGGAGCTGATTTCGGCGCTGGAAACGCGGGCGATTTGGGCAAAATTCGGGTTCTAGCAGGAGCCGGCCCGCGCCATTTGGTCCGAACCAAGCCAATTGCGGCGCGGGCTCGTCTGCGCGAGAATGCGCGTGGGGGCTGAGCATTGAACAAGGATCGACCGATGCCGCCGTTCGTTGCATTCGCGGGCGTCCTGGGCGGGCTAGCCGTGGTCCGCTGGGCCTACAAGACCGCAGTCCGGATCAACCAGGAACTGGAGGAGATGCGCCTGTCGCGCGTCGCTGAAGCCGCGCGCATGGGGGAAATCCAGACGCTGAAGCGCGACCCGGTCACCGGGGCGTATCGCCCGGGGTAGCTGCGCTGCCGTAGGGTGGGCAAAGCGAAGCCGTGCCCACCACTTCTGATGCGGTTAACGAAAGATGGTGGGCACGGCGCAAGAGCGCCTTAGCCCACCCTACTGCATCGTCGCGGGATGATGGGCTGTTTGCCCCAATCCGCCCTTTGCCTTGATTCCCACCGCCGCCGTCGATACGGTCCCGCGCGATTCAACCCCCCGCGAAAGCCTGACCTGACGATGGACGCTTCCTTGCCCGCCCATATGCGCCCGGACCGCTCGTTCCAGGGCCTGATCCTGGCGCTGCAACGCTATTGGGCGGATTACGGCTGCGTGATCCTCCAGCCCTACGACATGGAGGTCGGCGCCGGCACCTTCCACCCTGCGACCACCCTGCGCGCGCTCGGCCCGAAACCGTGGAATGCCGCCTATGTGCAGCCCTCGCGCCGGCCGAAGGACGGGCGCTACGGTGAGAACCCGAACCGGCTCCAGCACTATTACCAGTTCCAGGTGATCCTCAAGCCGTCGCCGCCGGACCTTCAGGAGCTGTACCTGAAGTCGCTCGCCGCGATCGGCATCGATTCCACCGTGCACGACATCCGCTTCGTCGAGGACGACTGGGAGAGCCCGACGCTGGGCGCGTGGGGGCTGGGGTGGGAATGCTGGTGCGACGGCATGGAAGTGTCGCAGTTCACCTACTTCCAGCAGGTTGCCGGCGTCGAATGCGCGCCGGTCGCGGGCGAACTCACCTACGGGCTCGAGCGGCTTGCCTGCTACCTGCAGGGCGTCGATCGCATCATGGACCTCAACTTCAACGGCCGCGAAGGTGACCAGAAGGTCACTTATAGGGACGTCTTCTTTCAGGCCGAGCAGGAATATTCGCGGCACAATTTCGAATATGCCGACACCGCGATGCTGTTCGAGCAGTTCAAGATGGCGGAAGAAGCCTGCAGGAAATATCTCGCGGCCGGCTGGCGTGAAGCCAGCAACCGCAGGGAGCACCTGATGGCGCTGCCGGCCTATGACCAGTGCATCAAGGCGAGCCACGTCTTCAATCTGCTCGATGCACGCGGCGTCATCTCGGTCACGGAGCGGCAGAGTTACATTTTCCGGGTGCGCGAGCTTGCAAAGGCCTGCGGCGAGGCCTGGGTGCACACCGAAGCGGGCGGAGTGGCCTGATGCCCGATTTGCTGCTGGAGCTGTTCTCCGAGGAAATCCCTGCGCGCATGCAGGCCAAGGCGGCCGACGACCTGCGCCGCATGGTCACCGACAAGCTCGTGGCCGAAGGCCTCGTCTACGAAGGCGCCAAGGCGTTTGCGACCCCGCGCCGCCTCGCGCTCACCGTGCACGGCATCCCCACGCGCCAGCCTGATCTGAAGGAAGAGCGCCGTGGTCCGCGCGTCGGCGGACCTGAGCCCGCGATCCAGGGATTCTTGAAAGCCACGGGCCTTGCCTCGCTGAGCGAGGCGAAGATCCAGAGCGACAAGAAGGGCGACTTCTACATCGCGCTGATCGAGAAGCCAGGCCGCGCGGCGATCGACGTGATCGCCGAGATCCTCCCCGTCATCATCCGCACCTTCCCCTGGCCGAAGTCGATGCGCTGGGGCGCGCGCTCGGCCAAGTCGGGTTCGCTGAGCTGGGTGCGTCCGCTGCACGCGATCACCGCGACCTT
>NZ_JBANBK010000119.1:0-18863 GCF_053572325.1 Bradyrhizobium sp. UFLA05-112
TCTCTACGAGAGCTACATCCATCCGATCACGATTCTCTCGACCCTGCCTTCGGCAGGCGTCGGCGCGCTGCTGATCCTGATGGCGGCCGGGTTCGACTTCAGCCTGATCGCGCTGATCGGCATCATCCTCTTGATCGGCATCGTGAAGAAGAACGGCATCATGATGGTCGACTTCGCGATCGCGGCCGAGCGCGACGAGCACAAGACTCCGGCGGAATCGATCCGCCAGGCCGCGCTGCTCCGCTTCCGCCCGATCATGATGACGACGATGGCGGCCCTTCTCGGCGGCGTGCCCCTGATGCTCGGGCACGGCACCGGTGCCGAAATCCGCCAGCCTCTCGGCTATGCCATGGTCGGCGGCTTGATCGTCAGCCAGGCCCTGACCCTGTTCACGACGCCCGTGGTCTATCTCTATCTCGACGAGTTCTCCAACTGGTTCTCCGGCTGGGGCCGCTCCAAGGAGAGCGAGCACGAGACGACCGAACACGGCACGGTCAAGGAAGCAGCCGAGTAAGCCAACGCCGCGCTTCCAATTCCGGCACGTTTTCCTCCTTTCAAGCCAAAGCGATATTTCATGCCCGTGCGCTCCAATCTTGCCGCCCTCCTGTCGGTTGCCTTGCTGTGGAGCGGATCCGCATACGCCCAGGGCACCAAGTCCAAGGCCGAGCCCAAGGCTGCTCCGCCCCAGGCCGCGCAGCCCGCGGCTCCTGCGGCGCAGCCGCAGGCCGACGTCGCGCCGGCACCGCAGGCCGGCTGGGCCGCGCGCTGCACCAGCGCGAGCCGCGAAGCGCCGTTGGAATGCGCGATCGAGCAAAACGCGGTGCTGACCAAGACGGGGCAGCTCATCGTGCTGATCAACATCCGCGTGCCCGCCGACACCCGCGTGCCCACCGCGCTGATCCAGCTCCCGCTCGGCCTCAATATCCCCGTCGGCGCCAAGCTCCAGGTCGACGAGGGCAAGACGGTCGACCTGCCGATCCAGACCTGCGAGAATCGCGGCTGCTACGTCTCAACGCCGATTTCCGCGGAGCTGCTCGCAGCGCTGAAATCCGGAAAGCAGTTGAAGGTCTCCTTCCAGAACATGTCCAAGGAGACCATCAACATTCCGATGCCGCTGAATGACTTTGCGGCCGCCTACGACAGGATCAAGTAACGGATCCGCCCCTTACCCTGCCCCCAGATAGGCCTTCTGCACCTGCGGATCGTTCGCCAGCGCCGTCGCGGTGCCGGCCAATACGCTTCTGCCCACCTGCAACACGGTTGCGAAATCTGAGACTTCGAGGGCGAGCTCGATCGACTGCTCGGCAAGCAGGATGGTCAGGCCCTCGCGATGCAGGCGGCCGAAGGTTTCGTACATGGACTCCACGACCGCCGGCGCCAGCCCGAGCGACGGCTCGTCCAGCATCAACAGTTTTGGGTCACTCATCAGCGCACGGCCGACCGCGAGCATCTGCCGCTCGCCGCCGGACATGGTGCCGGCGCACTGGTTGCGGCGCTCCTTGAGCCGCGGAAAGATCTCGTAGACGCGCTCGAGCAGCGCCGCCTTGCGCGACTTGTCGTGCAATGGCGTCGCGCCAAGCAGGAGGTTGTTCTCGACGCTCTGCTGCACGAACAGCCGCCAGCCCTCCGGCGAGAGTGCGAGCCCCTTGCGCACGATCGCAAAGGCGCTTTGGCCGGCGATCGCCTCGCCGCGAAAGCTGATCGTTCCGGCATGTACTGGGATCAGGCCTGCGATCGCGTTCAGCGTCGTGGTCTTGCCGCCGCCATTTGAGCCGAGCAGCGCGACGATGCTGCCCTCGGGCACCTCCAGCGACACGTCGGACACGCCGATCAGGTCGCCATAGCGCACTTCGAGGTGCTCGATCCGCAGCAGAAGCCCGCTCATGTGGGGCCGCCCATCAGTTCGATCGGTGTGTGGCCGGCAGCCGCTTTGGCGGCACGCGTGCCGAGATAGGCCGCGATCACCGCCGGGTTGGCCGTTACCTCACGCGGGTTGCCGCGAGCAATCTCCTTGCCCTGGTGGAACACCATCACCCGGCTCGCCAGCGACATGATCACTTCCATGATGTGCTCGACGATGACGAGCGTGATGCCGGCACGATGGATGTCGCGCACGAGATCGATCGCGAGCTTGACCTCGTGCGCATTGAGGCCGGCCATGGCTTCGTCGAGCAGCAGCACCTTCGGCTCGGTCGCAAGCGCGCGGGCGATCTCCAGCCGCTTGCGGCCGGGCGTGCCGAGCGAGCGCGCCGGCGCATCCGCCAGCCTGATCATCCCGACCCGCTCCAGCACCGCGCGTGCCTTGGCTTCGGCTTCAGCGCGATGCGTGGCACGCAGGAAGGCGCCGATCATGACATTCTCAAGCACTGTCATGCCCTCGAACGTCTGCGGCACCTGGAAGGTGCGCGCGAGCCCGAGCTGTGCGCGCCGCTCCGCCGCGAGATCGGTGATGTCACGGCCTTCGAACCGCACGCGGCCCAAGGTCGTCTTGAGATCGCCGGTGAGACAGTTGAAAAAGGTCGACTTGCCGGCGCCGTTCGGCCCGATCAGGCCGAGGATATCGCCCTGCTCCAGCGACACGGAAGCATCGTCGACGGCCTTGAAGCTGCCGAAGGCCTTTGTGATACCGCGCGCTTCAAGCAGCATGAGGCGCTCCCGCTTCGCTTCCCGGCTTGGACCGTCGCTTGAAGAGGCTCAAAATCCCGCCGGGCTGGAAGCGCGCGATCAGCACGATGATCGCGCCGTAAACCACGAAGGTGAGGCCTGCGCCCTTGCCGCCAAGCACGCTGTTGGAGATTTCCTCCAGCGGCACGAGGATTGCTGCGCCGACCAGCGGGCCGAACAGAAGCCCCGCTCCGCCGAGCGCGGCCATGATCAGGATCTTCACGGAGATCAGGATCCCAAGGCCGGACTCGGGGTCGACGAAACCGAACATCATCGCATAAAGCGCCCCGGCGACACTCGTCAGTGCCGCGCTCAGCATGAATGCGTAGAGTTTCGTGCGGCTCGCGGGCGCTCCGAGCGAGCGCGCGGCACGCTCGGAATCCTTGATTGCACGCAAATAAAATCCCATCCGGCTGTTGGCCATCCACCAGGTGATGACGAGCGTGATCACAAGGACGAGGAGGAAGAGATAGTAGTAGGGCAACGACGAGATGAACGAGAGATCGAAGATGTTGCGGGCGACCGTCGGTCCACTCAATCCCACCGCCGCACCGAGATAATCGGTGTTGGTGACGATCAGCCGCATCGTCTCGGCAACCGCAATCGTCGCCATGCTGAAATAGTGGCCTGACAGGCGCAGTGTCGGCACGCCGATGACGGCCGCCAGCGCCACCGCAATCACGATGCCACCGGGAATACCGAATAGTGGCGACAGACCGAACTTGGCGTAGGCTCCCATCGCCGCATAGGCGCCGCAGCCGAAGAACACGACATGGCCGACCGAGACCTGGCCGGCATAGCCGCCCACGATGTTCCAGGCCGAGGCCGCGATCGCATAGAGCAGCACCAACGCGCCGAGGCGCTGCTGGAACGGCGAGGACAGCAGCAGGGGATAGGCAATCGCGACCGCTGATAGCACCGACAGCCAGAGCCAGCGCTGCATCATATCTTCCCCATCAGGCCTTGCGGCCGGAACCACAGGAAGAACAGGAACAGGATGTAGACGACGATGTCGTTGTAGACCGCGCCGATCAGGAATCCCGACAGCGACTCGATGACGCCGATCAGGAGGCCCGCGACCAGCGCACCGGGCACACTGCCGAAGCCGCCGAGCGAGACCGTGACGAAGGCGACGATACCGAGCGTTTCGCCCACCGTCGGCACGATGTAGAAGAAGTTCGCGATCAGCGCGCCGGCAAGTCCCGTTGCACCCGCGGCAATCGCCCAGGCGATTGCCTGCATCGTGTCGGGCCGGATGCCCATGAGCTGGGCCGCGGTTGCATCTTCCGCCACCGCCAGCATTTTCGAGCCGAGCGAGGTGCGCGTCAGCAACAGGTGCAGGCCGAGCGTCACCAGCAACGCGACGACGCCGGCGAGCAGCCGCGAGGCCTCGAGGCGCAGCCCCGCAACCGCATAGGTGCCGCCGACGATATTCTGCGGCAACGACTTGAAGTCGGCACCGAACCACCAGAACACGGAATAGCGCAGCAGCAATGCGAGACCGAAGGTGCCGAGGATCTGCGCCAGCATCGGCCCCTTCATGATGTCGCGGATCAGGCCGAAATAGACCACGACGCCGAGCGTCGCCAGCACCAGCACCGCCAACGGCGCGCCCATAAGCGGCCCGGCGCCCATCAAGGTGTAGACGACATAGGCGACGTACATGCCGAGCATGACGAAATCGCCATGCGCGAAATTGACGATGTTCATCATGCCCCACACCAGCGTGAGGCCGGAGGAAAACAGGGCGTAGACGGCACCGAGCAGGAGCCCGCCGACGATCACCTGCACGAGGACAAAGGACATGAGCCGCGCTGCTCTTCAAATCAACAAAAAGGCAGGACCGCCGGTCCCGCCTCCGAAATCGTCACCAGCCCTTGTAGGGCATTACCGGCACCTTCTCGGCATTGCCCTTCGGCCATACCGAAACGTAATTCTCGCCGTCCTGAAGCTGGATGATGTAGGCCGACGCCTGCACGTTCTGCCCCTTCTCGTCGAACTTCACGCCATTATAGCCCATGATGAGTTGCTCGGGCTTGAGGTCCGTCGCCTTCAACGCCGCCTGGATTTTCGCGGGATCCGTCGAGCCCGCGCGGTCGATGGCGTCGACCAGCACGAAGAAGCCCTGCATCTCGCGCCCGACCGTATCCTCCATCTCCTCGCCGCTCTTCTTCTTGTACATGTCGGCGATGACGGCGCTAGGCGAGCCGGCGGGGCCAACTGCCCAGGACGAGCGGTTGAACACGCCCTGCGAGAGCTTTCCGACCGCCTTGATGAAGGACGGATCGGAATAGCCGGCATCATCCGCCAGCAGCATCGGCGGCTTGTAGTCGAGCGACTGCATGGTTTTCGCAAACAGGATCGCATCCGACGTGTAGGAGATCATCAGCACGACATCGGGCTTCTTCTCCTTGAGCTGAAGCACCTGCGCCTGCAGGTCGGTGGCGTTGACGGCGTAGGCGACGTCGATGACGCCGGTGCGCCCCTTCGCCTTGAACCCGGTGGCGATCGTGTTGGCGACGGAGGTGCCGTATTCGGTGTTGTCATGGACCAGCGCGATAGTATCGGTCTTGGCTCCGGCCGCCTTCATGTCGCTCAAAAAATCATCGTAGATGCGAACGAAATCCGGCGCGATCGGCGTGGTGCGGAAAAACCATTTGAAGCCGCGCTCGGTGAGATTGGCGGCGACCGATTCCGGCGTCAGATAAGGAATGCCATATTTCTCCGCGATCGCGCTCGAGGTCAGCGTGATGCCGGACTGGTAGGCGCCGAGGATCGCGACCACCTTCTCTTCCGTGATCAGACGCAGTGCCTGGTTTTGCCCGGTGGCCGGGCTGCCCTGGTTGTCGGCGATGACAACCTCGACCTTCGCGCCGCCAAGGCCTGCGAGCCCGGCGTTCGTGGCAAGCGGCAGCTTGTCGAGCTCGGGATGGGCGTTGTTGATGATGTCGGTCGCGACTTCGAGCGCGGCCTTGGCATGCGCACCGATCGACGCCGTGCCGCCGGACATCGGCAAGATGACTCCGATCTTGACGACCTTGTCCTCAGCCTGCGCCCCAGCCGCAAGCACAACGCACATCGCGGCCGCACAGAGCAGCCGGGTAGCGAACTTCAATGTCATGAACCAGACCTCCCAAAGGGTTTCCCCGGCCAGATTTTTAAGGCTTGAAAGCTTCGGCGAGCAGCCTGCTTCCATTTGATTTTTCCTGGCGCGCGGAGGATGGCATGCCAGTCCGGAACCAGCAAGGTGAACGCGATTGCACAATGCGGGATAGGCAGGTGCGGACGACATCGGCGCACCGGAGTGTGGGTCACCCTTGCAATGTCCGTCGCAATCGCGAACACGCTTTCGCGCTCGCGGCGCGTTTCGCCCGAGGTTTACCGGCGGTCAGTTCGCCCTTGCGCGATGCACCTCGATGAATGTTTCGAAGCCGCCGAAGATCAGGCGCTTGCCGTCGAAGGGCATGCCGGCGTTCTTCAGTCGCGGGTCTTCCATCACCTTCTTGTTGATGGCATCGCGACTTTCGCGGTCGCGGTAGACGATCCAGGACAGCACGACGATCTCGTCCTCCTTCGCCATCACCGCGCGCGGAAACGAGGTCACTTTGCCATAGGGAACGTCGTCACCGATGCATTCGACATAGCCGAGCGCGCCGTGCTCCATCCAGACCTCGCACGCCGTTCGCGCCAGCGCCTTGTAGGCGTCGATCTTGTCCTTCGGCACGGCGAGCACGAAACCATCGACATAGGGCATCACGGGTCTCCTCTGGGGGTTGCGTGCCCCGAGGACGATTGAGGAGGCGCCGTCCCGACCCCGGTCTCGGGCTTTGAAGATGGGGCAAACCGTCGCGCGCGCCGCCACCTCGCCTGCCCGCGCCGGCCGCGGTTTTGATCGCCTGGTTTTGCGCCCTTGGAGCGGCACGAAAATCCGCTCCACAGCAGCGCTTGCAAGCCTGGAGGCGAGCGGGTAGAAACCCACCACGCCTGAGCCGTGATTTGCGCCGCGCGCGTCGCCGGCCATCGCCCGACAATTCAATAAATAGTTGAATTCGTTAGGCAATTCCGTTGGGGAATGGTGTAACGGTAGCACAACAGACTCTGACTCTGTTTGTCTTGGTTCGAATCCAGGTTCCCCAGCCACACTCGGAAATAGCGCCCCAATTTCAATAGCTTAGATCGGCACCGCTGAAAGCTGGCACCCGATGGGCCGGCTGTCCACGACAATCCAACTTGGCCGGTGAGTTTGTTGATCCGTCGTGTTGATCTTCCCTCGCCCTGATGGAATTCCGTTGCGTCGCGTCAGACGAAGGCACTCAACCCGGTGATCGACTTGCCGACGATCAACGTGTTCATCTTCCTGGTGCCTTCATAGGAGTAGATCGCCTAGGCGTCGGCCACGAAACGGCCGATGTGATTCTCGAGCAAGATGCCGTTGCCGCCAAGCAGCTCGCGTGCATAGCCAACGGTCTCGCGGCACTTGACGGTGCAGAATGCCTTCGCCAGCGACGCGTGCTCGTCGCGCATCGCGCCTTCGTCCTGGAGCTGGGCGAGACGCAGCATCATCGTCTGGGTCGACGTGACGTTGCCGAGCATGCGCACCAGGAGATCCCGGACCAGCTGGAATCCGCCGATCGGCCTTCCGAACTGCATCCGTTCGGTCGCGTAGCGCAGCGCGTGCTCGTAGGCGCCCGTCTGGCAGCCCACGGCGAACCATGCCACTCCGGTCCGCGTCATCCTCAGCACCTTGGCGGTGTCCTTGAACGAGTTGGCATTCTGCAGACGGTCCGCCTCAGGCACGCGGCAATCCTTCAGGGTGATCAGCCCGTTCTGCACGACGCGGAGCGCCATCTTGGTCCTGATCTTCTCGACGGAAAAGCCCGGATTGTCCTTTCCGACGACAAAGCCCTTGACCTGGTTCGACCCCTCCTCGCGGGCCCAGATCACGTTGATGTCGGCGAAGGTGGAATTGCCTATCCACTTCTTCTGGCCGTTGAGTATCCAGACGTCGCCCTCGCGCCGGCAGGTCGTCAGCATGCCCCCCGACGTGGCAGAGCCGACCAAAGGCTCGGTCAGGCCGAACGAGCCGATCTTCTCGAAGCGCATCATGGGCGGAAGCCAGCGCTGCTTCTGCGCTTCGTCGCCGCACAGATAGATTGAGCCGTGCATTTCGCCGCTGGACGAAGAAGTCGCCCAGCGAGATCAGAACCGAATAGTCTACCGGTCGCCCAAAATGCGCTTTCAGCTCACTATTTGACTTTGATTTAAGTTCGGGAGAGCGCCGCTGCCATTGGCAACGACTCGCCGCTTCGCTGGAAGGCAGACGCTGGGGTCGTTCGTCGCGTCCAATCTATCAGGCGCTCTCTGCATTCCTTGGATTGCTATTCCAAGAGCCGGCTCCGCCACCACCATAATAGTTGTGATATCCGCGGCCCCAATGTTGGTGGTGACGCGATGCAGCAAGACTCGTGCTTGCTGTAGCGAGGGACAAAATCGCGGTCATCACCGCGGTCACGCTCAGTAGTCTCAGGCACTTCATGGTTGGCTCCATCTCTCGCTAACCGATCCCGGTGCCGTCTACGCGGGCCGGCCGGCGGAAATCGATCGCCGCAAAGCGGTTTCGAGCTAAATCCGCACTTGACGGATCTTAACCACCCCAGCCCGCAAAGGGATTATGACCCAGTTCTGGTTGGTCATTGTAAGGGTCCGGCTGATAGAGGGCGCGCGGCGGAGGTGAATAGGCCCAACCCGAAACGGGACCCATGATCAAGCCGCGGGTGGAATGAACAACGGCATGCTGCCGGTGTGCATGACGCGCCGTAGCGGCGGTGACAGGGGCACTCAGCATAATCAAAAGGCCCAGGGCCAGAACAGAACGCATGGTTTTTCTCCGATAGATCTACCTCGCACTAGCCAAGTGAGGATCGTGCTGCGTCGCCGCAACCTAGAACTCCTTCACGACTAGTCACGTCGGCGGCATCACGTATGGCGGGCCGCTTTTGCAGCCCCGCATGTAGTAACAAAGGAATAGGAGGCTCGTAACCGCGCTGGCCACGACTGACCCTACCACTCGGGTTCGGACAACGTCGCAGCGCGGGCCAACGCTTTGGTCGCGTCAGCAAGCGATGCCTTCTCGGCTCGCCGCTCGTAGTCGTCGGCAAGGGTCTTGAGCTGAGCCACAACCACCTCGTCGGTCATGGTTTGGGCAGCGCGAAGCAGCGTCCGTGCTGTCTGCAAGTACTGCTTACCTCGCTGTGAGATCTGGAAAGTCATATTGCCCTCGCGCGATTCTCCGGCAGTTCGTTCAAGGCGATTTGGAACCAGGTCAGCCAATTGCGATCACTTTCCCGGCGAGTTCTGAAGCGATCGACGCACGTCTTGGAACAAAGAGGGGTCCGCCACGAGTAGTACCGGACGAGACCAAACCTGCCGTCACAGAGTGCGCATCGCGTTGCTTTGCGATGTCCAGGATTTTCGGTGCAGTTGGGCATCGTCGTCTCCTCTTGGCTTTATCGTAGCTATTCGCCGATCTTCCTTCTTTCGTTGCTGCACGCGGTGAGCCCGCGTTCTTCCAACGCATGCACCCTAAGACCATCGGGACGAACGGCTCAATCGAACCTAGGTAGCTGTCAGCCACCTGAAGTGATCACGGAACCATACCAAGGTCTGGGAGCGCGCTCCCTCAGCCGTAGCGGCGACCCTTCACCCGCCGCGCTGACAGACCGCCGAATGCTGCGTCCGTTGATCTTGCTTGATCCGAAATGCGCTGAGCCCGCCTTCTCGTTAGCAGCAATTTGGCGCAATTTGCGCGGCTTTACTCGCAATGACAGCGCATGCGCGTCAAATCACGCGCGGTAAAGAATGGAATGATGCCGCCGATGTGAGCAATCGTGCATCGCGACGGACTGGGGCGGTGCGGCCCTCGCATCACATATGAACCGAGCCAGCGAACGAGCGCCGACGCGCGCGAACCTTTTGGAGCAACTCTGGACAAGCATTCTGTCTCGCGCTTCCGGTAATCGGCTTGGTGCTGGATGACGACAACTTTGGAGAAAGAGATGAGAAAGATTTTCACTTATGCGGCAGCCGGGGGTTGTCTTGTCGCCTTTGCGTCCGCAGCAGAGGCCCGCTCCGCCTACGATGGATCCTGGGACCTTGTCTTTGTGACGCAAAGAGGCGCTTGCGATGCAAGCTACAACTTCTCAGTCAACATCAACGATGGAATTGTCTCGCATCCGAATCTCGTCAGGTTCAGAGGCTACGTCGCGCGGTCGGGCGCCGTTCGCGCTTCGGTGACGGTTCAGGACAAATATGCCTCGGGCTCTGGAAGGCTGTCGGGCGCTTCCGGCCGAGGGTCGTGGAGTGGCTATTCGGGAAGCGCGCGCTGCTCGGGCTATTGGACCGCGCAGCGAAACTAGCCTGCACCGTGAAATACCGTGGTATCTTCGGCCCGAACCCTTGAACAGATTCGGGCCGATGTCGGTTGAGCAACGCCGCCCGTAGTTGTATCAAGCGGGCGGCGTTGTTGCCCCCACCAACCGGCCAACCATAGGAACTCAGGCAACAGGATCGGCGGCAGGGGAAAGTTTTCGATGAGCATTTTATATGCCAGATATTTTGATCCATTGCCCTATCATGGGCCAGGCTGTACCGACCGGGCTGGACACGGAGACCGTGATCTTCGAGACCTTGCCCGACATTGCAATCCCTCTCAAATGCCGACGTTGCGGACAGACCGACTTTTGGAAAGGATGCTTGGGTCAGTCGCCCAAGTGGATTGACGCGCCATTAACCGGGACGCCGCGGGTGATGCCATCACAAATCCTGAGCCTCTAAGGCACGCACCGTGACCGCCGGTCCGGTTTAGTGTCATTCGTTTCTCAGCATTCTCTGACATCTCGTTCGCCGATTCTTCGCAGTCCTCTGAGGACGATCCCACCTACAATACAACAAAGCGGACGGACGTCAGCTTTGCGCAAAGTCACGCGATCCCGTGCACGCTATCTGGGCCGCCGCAGACCCACCCAAACTTGGCGGTTTCCCACACAAGGATGTCGATCAACATTTCGGCGGGCATCACCCGGGCAAGCGCGGCCGCCTGGCCTGACCAGAGCGGCGTGAAGTCGGTGCTCCGGTTCTGCTCAGCCGCAGCACGCAGCGGCGGCAGTTCGCCCATGGGCAGCGGAAAGTCCGGCGCCGCGTCCGACCAGGGACCGACCTCGGCGATAAGGCGATTGACAAGAGCCCTGGCCGGCCGCCCGGAGAACACGTTTGTCACGACAGTCTGGTTCACCCGCGCATTTCGCAGGGCCTCGCGATGGACCGGGGGCGTTGCCGACTCGGCACAAAGCAGAAAGGCAGTCCCCATCTGCACGCCGGCGGCTCCGAGCGCGAACGCCGCCGCGATCCCTCGCCCATCCCCGATCCCGCCGGCAGCGATCACGGGCACGCTGACGGCGTCAGCGACTTGTGGCACGAGGGCGAATGTACCGGCCTGCGAGGCGACTGCGCGCTTGCGGTCAGATTCGAGGAACATGCCTCGATGTCCCCCGGCTTCATACCCCTGAGCGATGATCGCATCGGCGCCATGCTTTTCGAGCCAGCATGCTTCGTCGACCGTCGTCGCCGATGAGATCACCTTGCAGCCCGCTGCCTTGACCCGATCGACCAGCCCGGGCTCGGGCAAACCGAAATGAAAGCTCACCACCTCCGGCCTGACCTCTTCGATCACGGCGCACGCCGCGTCGCCGAACGGAGCGAGATCGAGGCGCGGCGTCAACGTTGCAGCTTCGATACCCAGTTCGCGATAATAGAACGAAAGCTTCTCATGCCAGGCACGCTCGCGAGCGGCGTCGGCCTTTGCCGGATCGTGGCAGAAGAAATTCAGGTTGATCGGCTTCGGCGTTGATCGTCGGAGCTCCGCGACGCTCTTCGCAATGAGCTCCGGCGCCATGATAGCGCAGCCGATCGAGCCGAGGCCGCCGGCATTCGAGACCGCGGCCGCAAGGTCGACCGTGCCCAATCCCGCCATCGGCGCCAGCACGATGGGATGCTCGATTCCAAACAGTTCAACAATCCGTTTCTCGGACCACATGACACATCTCCTACCAGCGACCAGCGGACGCGCCGCCGTCGACATGCATGATCTCACCGGTGACAAAGGCCGCTCGCTCCAGATACATCACGGCATCGATGACCTCCTGTGGCTCGCCCATACGGCCCATCGGCTGCAGGCTTGCGAGGAAGCCGTGCGCCTCCGGCGCATGCATCGGCGTTGCGATCGCCCCCGGCGAGACGGCGTTCACGCGGACGTTCCGGGTTGCGTATTCGATCGCCAGCGAGCGGGTGATCGCGTTGAGTCCGCCTTTGGTGAGGGCCGCGAGCGCCGCCGCCAGCGAGGTCATCGGCTGCACGGCGATCGTAGCCGTTATATTGACGATGTGCCCGGAACCCGCGAGCAGCATTCTCGCCGCCACCCGCTGTGTCAGATGGAAGAACCCCGCGAGATTGACCCCGACCATCGCGGCGAAGTCCGCTTCGGAATAATCGGTAAACGGCTTTGCAATGAACACGCCGGCATTGTTGACGAGCGTATCGATCCGTCCGTAGCGCTCGATGGCAAGTCCCACGATGCGATCGGCGGTCTGTGCGCTCGCGATATCGCCGTCGACCGCAGCTATCGACGGATCACAGCTCTTGTCGATCGAACGAGCGCTGGCAACGACGTGATAGCCGATATCACGATAGGCCCTAAGCAATGCCGCGCCAATGCCTCGCGACGCGCCGGTGATGATGGCAACCTTCCGTTCGGATTTCATATTCGCTCCTTCATGCGATCAGTGTACGGATGAGCGAACAATTATCCCTGTCGAGGCAATGTGGCTTCGCATCGCCTGCTCAGTTGTTGTCATTTCTTGCGGTGAACCGAACGCAGATCGCAACATCGACACCGGCGTCAGTATATCAGGCTGCGCCGATATTGCGCCGGTGTCTGCCCCGTGGCTTGCCGGAATGCACGAGTGAAATTGGCCTGACATGAAAAACTGAGCGACAGGGCAATATCGACCAAGGCCCGGTCCGCGTCAAAGAGCAGTTCCTTGGCGCGCTCCAAGCGCCTTGCGCTGACATGCCGATGCGGCGATTGACCGACGGCGGCCTTGAAGGCACGCGCGAAATGGAACTGGCTCAGGCAGGCAACCGACGCCAGCCGCGGCACGGTCAGATCGCCCTCCAAATTTGCTTCGATAAAGTCAAGCACTCGCGCAAGTCTGCGCGGCTCAAGCCCTTCCCGTGCAGTTGGGGTGACGACGCCGGACGACGCCCCATCAGCATGCTTCTGGACGAGTCTTGCCATCAAGCTCAGCGCGAGGGTTTCGGCGAGCAGCCCGCCCGCGGAAGTCTCGTGCTCCAGTTCGGACATGATCGCAAAGGCGATCTCGGCCAGCAGCGGATCGTGGAATCCGCCCTCGTGGCGGAGCGACCTGATCGCCGTGGTGTCGAAATCTTGACCCAAACTGTCGCCCGAGAATCGATAAGGCGAAAGGTAAAGATGCAGGATCGCCGGCTGCGGCTCGGACATGTCAATCAGGCCCTCCTGCACGCCGGCCGGCCGGAGCCAGATTGTGCCGCGTTTGGAGATGGTCGAGTCGGTGACCCCGTCCAGCGTTCGCGTGACGACGGACCGACTGCCGCGGACATCAACGCAGATCTCGGCATCAGGCTGCGGCTTGTTCCAAGTGACCGTACCGCTGTGGCTACGAAGCTCTGCCGCGAGATTCGACCAACCACGCGCAGCGGATGAGGTCAGCAGCCCGGCACCGCCATATTTATTTAAGCTGCAGTCGCCTGACCCGGTCGGGCGAGACGCTGATTCCTCGTTACCACCATATGGATTCATGCGAACGTTACCGTTGTTGACATGCCTGACACTCGGTAGTCACCAGCTCATTAGGTCAATGTGGCTCGCCTCGAGGCGGGCCGCAATTCTCGCCGACCCCTATCACGCAACTGCGATCAAGGCAGCGTAGCCGCCAGCGCTGGCTGGTCCGCCAATAGCCGCAAGAACACTCCGCCTGTGCCAACGAACGAGGTCCATCAGAAGCGGCACAGCGGATCTCTGTGAGGCATCCAATCCGAGCCGGCGTGTGATGCCGGGTTGAAAAGATAAGCTCAGACGATCTTCAGCCCGACCGGCGAGCAAATGCAGATGACACCGCACTGACCACAAGAAGCGGTGCGCATCGACAAGCGATGGGTGGATGAATGACCTTGAATGGCGCGATCCGCGCGCATTCATCCGGATTGCGCGCTGCAAGTCTCGCAGGCCACCGGGGCTCCGTTTAAGATCAGGCTCCTCCTCCAGACCCTGCATTTTGCACAATGCCAAACGACCCGTGCTCAACAGGGAACTCCCGACCGTGTGTCTCCAATGTCCTGTGTCAGGTCCGGACAGGAGGGCCATGACAGCGGTGTCGAGGGAAGTGAACAAACCGAAACCGCCCCACAGAAAACGCCGGTCAAGCAAGCCGGAAAGAACAGTGGCATCGTTCCGTGCAAGCTCAAGGCACTCGCTGGCCGATCGCACCGCGTGATCCAGCTTGAATCCGAGGTCCCAGAGGCTGCCGACCACTGCACTGATGCAGGCCTTCGTCGCCGGCGCGCAGCCGTCGGCGCAAGCCCGGCTGGTTTCAGGGAGAAGAAATAGCAAGTCGAGGTCGGAGCCCGGTGCCAGCTCCGTTCGTCCGTAGCCGCCCACTGCAACTGCTCCGAGAGGAGCGACCATGCTGTGACTACGTAGCCCAGTGGATATCGATGCAATGTGGAGCAGACCGACAACCGTGCTGTCGGCAAGCTTCGCCCGGTCGCGTAGATAGTCTTCGACTGAGCCGCCTGCTTCAAAGCGCTCACGCAAGATGGCGTGCGCCTGCGCCACAAGCGGCTGAAGGAGCTTCACCGGATCAGGTTCTCTTCCCGCGCCCCTTTCGCTCGCAATCGCGCGTGACCTGTGGCGTATCGGGGCAATCAAGGTCGCATCGAAACTGGATCTCGCCAAGGACTCTGCAACGCAACATCGCTTCGCTTCGGTAGTGAGGGCGCCATGATCCGAACCGATCGCAGCCTTGGAATTCGTGGAAATTGCAAGGGACGCAGCCAGAGCTTCTATTCCTGTCGTCATGCTTGCTCCTCGTCGTGTTAGTTTAAGTAACCTGATTGAAGCTGCGGCCGTGTTCCAAGTCTTCAACGATGCAGCGATGCGGGACGTCCCGCGCAACTGATCAGCCGAATAACCAGCTATGTGCGAATATTCCTGGACGATCGCCTTGCGCTCCTCGAAGGGCGCAGCGTCTTCGAGATTGGTATCGCATCCCGAAAGCCGCGACAGAACGAAGTCGATCACGCGTTCTGGCCCACCCTGACGATTGCTCATGACGATCGCATAGACTTTCTCCCGACGCTCCCGCTCGTAGGCATTGAGTGCCCGCTGGCCGCTGGATGTGTGGGCACGCCTACCTGCAGTACCGGCCGACCTTCCGATACAAGACCGGGCGAGTTGACCGCCGGCAAAGCCTGGGTGTTCTGGCCGGCATCACTCGGGCGGACCGGTTCGTCATCCATACTCGTCCAGGGCCGGCGCACCCTGTCTTCAATTTCGCTTCGGGTAATCCCGATATCGCGCAGCATGTAATCGCTCATGCGGGCGATTTCTCCGATGTCGTGATGAGCCGCCAGTTCGGCTTCGATAGCCGCCCTGACTCCTTTCAGGAGCGCACGGAGCCGGGTGATGGCGTAGCGCGCGATCGTGCCCCATCGCGACGGACGCCGTGGCTGAGTTCTGATGCCGTGGATCTCGCAGAGCGATTGTCGTGATTGCATTTCCATTGCACTTTCTCCGTGATCATTTTCTCACCGAAACGCAGTTTGCGTCTGTTTCCCGCACAGGCGGCCGGCAACGCGCACTCTCGTGCGCGCATGAGCTGCGGCTATCAGCCCGAACTTCTTCGGTCTTCGGCGTCATGATCTGGCGTCTCCCCTTTTGATTGAGCCGGTGGAAGGGCGGGCGGCCGCTGGAGAACCACCGCGCGTGACCTGCGACCGGTCTAGCGAGGGAAACACGTCCAGGCTCAAGCGAATGTGTGCCGGTGACAGTCGCAACGGTCACACGGGAGATGTGCATGGCATCAAATGCCGCTGCCGAATTCGTGCATGTCGCGGCGATCGCCAGTCTGGCGAGTAAATGAATAGCCGTACGGCGCATGGCGGTGCCCACCGAGGCGATGAATCGCCTGCTTGTCGGCGCCCGGTCGAACGGGATGGAGCGTCGATGCACCGCTAGCGACGGCCGGCGTGATAAGGAATACGTTGGCAATTCAAAATTCTCCGCAAGCTGATGCGAAGAATTTGCAGGAGATCCGCTACGGCATTGTCTCCGACGCGGGAAATAAGACTACAGTTGTAATCTTGGTTGCCCGTTTTGTCATTGCCTGAAAGATCGAACGTTACCGCGTGCGGTCCACGATTGCAGCCGCGCGCCTGCCGAGTTCGTCAGGCACCGTGACAAGGCGCCGGCCAGGTCCGCAGAGGTGAGCGGATGGTGAACCACTTCGGAGACGCCGGAAGCAGCTAGCAGTGGCGCTTCCAGATCCCGCGCTGAACTCGTCGCCAAGATGATCGGCAGGTTGGGCGCAAGCTTACGCATTTTCGTGGCGAAATCGATGGCAAGACTCGAGCCGGGCTGGTGACACACGAGGGCTGCGTCGAAGCGCCCGGGCACCGCGCAAGCCTGCACGGCTTCCTGCAGCCCGGTGAAGCCGACTCCTTCGTAACCGAGCGCCGCCAGAATTTCCTCGTGCCGCAGCAGGCGCTCGCGGTCGGCCTCAAGCACCAGCACGGCTTCACCGACACCGCGACCATCCGAGCCGGGCGCACGCTGAAGAGATATCGGCGCAAGGGACGGGACTGATGGAAGCCAGATGTCGAATCGTGTTCCGGCCCCCGGGGCGCTTTGCACCTGCAGCGCCCCATTGTGCTCCAGGACAATGTCGCGCGCAGTGGCAAGTCCAAAGCCATTGCCGTTCAGGCGCGTCGTGAAGAATGGCTCGAAGATCCGCGGCAATGTCGCCTCGTCCATACCGCGCCCCGGGTCGGAAATCGAGACCACGACGAAGCGACCGGGATTGATCGCGATCCGGCCAATCATTGCGGCATCGGTCATCTCCCTTGTGGCGATTTGAATCTCGATGACGCCCGGCTTGTCCATCGCCTGAGCGGCATTGTTGCAGATGTTCAGGATGACCTGCTGCAATTGCGCGGGCTCGGCCGAAACGACCGCCGTCTCGGACGTTTCGCTCACCGCGATTTCGATGTGGGCAGGCAACGATGGCGCGAGTAGCGACTTCGCTTCGGCGACCAATGTCTTGACGCAGACAGGTTCCCGCCTCCCCTCGCGACGACGTCCGAATGTAAGGATCTGGTCGACCAGATCCCGCGCCCGCTCCGCGCCTCGCCGGATGGCATCCAGATTGCGGCGCGATCTTGCATCTGGATCGAGATGTTCCTCCGCCATCTCGGTATGGCCGAGAATGCCACCCAAAATATTGTTGAAGTTGTGTGCGATACCACTGCTGAAGGTGCCCACCGTCTCCATGCGACGGGCCTCCTGCAGGCGCGCCTCCAGCCGCGAGCGTTCGTTTTCCATGCAATGCCGCTCCAGCGCATACACGATCGTATCAAGCGCCATCCGGAGCAGGCTGAGTTCGCTTGCGGAGGTGATACGACAGGCTCGATCAATTGCGCCGAACCCCAGGGCGACGGCGACACCGTCCTTGGTAACGCGCGTCGCGCACGCCCATCCGCCCAGGCCCAGGGCCACACAGGATTCTTTGTTTTCACCGATCGGCATGCGGTCGACGCGCGGAACATGGATGATTCCATCGGCGGACGGCTCAAACCGGGCCGTCAGCGCCATCGCGCGTCGCGGCCAGTCCGGTGGAGAACTTATGCCCGGCCTACACCAGACGTGCTCCCGCGGCGCGGCACCGCTCGACACAAAATAGGCGCGGTCGCAACCGATGCACTCCGACATGTCGGCGAGAGCCCGCGTGATCCCAGCGTCGATACCGTGCGGCTGCGCATTGATGAAGCGCATCGATATGCCCGCGATCACGTGCTCAAACGCGGCACGCCGGTGCAGCGCAATCGCGCGCGCCCGCAATTGCAGTCCAAGATAAATCAGCGCACCAAGTAACGCCAAGGACGTGCCGTAGAGTAGTACCCGGTACCGACGCGCCGATGCACGTGCGGCGAGCTGGCGCTTCATAACCAGTGCACGAACCGCATCCTGCTCGCGCGTGGTTGCTGCGGCGATCAACGCCTTCAGCGCGGCGTCGGTCGCCGGCAGCAGGTCATGCAGCAGGCCGCCATGTGCAATCGCAGCCTGTATTGAGGCAGCGTCGTCGCCCGGATCTGGCAAGCGTGCCAGTTGTTCCAACCGATCCTTGACGTCGCGCGCCGCGGCCGGCGATGTGTCCAGCGTGAGGTGCAGCATGGCCGCCGACAGCGTGGTGGCAGCAGCGACGACCGACGTGCGGTCCGAGGCGGCGAGACGGGCGCTGAACATACCAAAATAGAGGAAGGAGTTTCGCAGCAGTGCATTTCTGCTCTTGAACTGCTCGACAAGGTCTTGCTGCCGATGCGCGCCTACGGCCAGAACGTCGATTGCGGCCTCCTCCTCTGCGTCTGAGCTGGCGGCATCGCGCAACTGGTGGACAGAGTCATCGTAAGCGTCGGTCAGGCGCGCAAGCTCATCGTAGTTTCGTGACAAGCCCGCGCGTGCCGTCAATACTTCGCGATTCAGGGCGCGCTCGAGCCTGGAGAAATGATCGAGCGCCTCGAGCTGCTGGTCAAAGCGCGTCGAGTTGAAGTTCAACCCGCCCAGCAATAGCCAGGTCAGCAACAGAAGCAAAAATGACACGAAGACCACGACAGGCGTCATTCTCATGGTGCAGCTCCGACCTGCGCGCCGCGGTATTTCCCGGTCAAGGTTCCCAGATAGGCAACGATGGCCTTGACTTGCTCGTCCGTCAGCGTCGAGTTCAGCTGCGCCACGCCCATTTTGCGAACGGCGTCATCGAGTGTTGCGGCACTGCCGTCATGAAAATAGGGCGCTGTGGTCGCAACGTTGCGCAGGCTGGGTACGCGCAGAA